>NCBE01000057.1 GCA_002255565.1 Actinobacteria bacterium 21-73-9 | reverse complement strand
GACGTCGAGGTCCTCGACGTGGACTTCGCCAAAGAGCGCATCTCGCTCTCGCTCAAGGCCACCCAGTCCGACCCCTGGCAGGTCTTCGCCGACACCCACTCGGTCAACCAGCTGGTCTACGGCCGGGTCACCAAGCTCGTCCCCTTCGGCGCCTTCGTCCAGGTGGGCGACGGGATCGAGGGCCTGGTGCACATCTCGGAGATGGCGGCCCACCACGTCGAGTCGCCCGAGCAGGTCGTCTCGGTGGCCGAGGAGCTCTGGGTGAAGATCATCGAGCTCGACACGGGCCGCCGGCGCATCAGCCTGTCGATCAAGCAGGCGGCCGAAGGTGGTGAGGTCTCCGAGGAGTACCGCGAGGCCTTCGGGAGCCACGCCTACGACGAGGAGGGCAACTACATCGGCCAGCTCGAGTACGGCGAGTTCACCCCCGAGTCCGAGGGGGCGCCGACGGTGAGACCCCGGCCGACGGCGAGACCCCGGCCGAGGACGAGACCCCGGCCGACGGCGAGACTCCGTCCGAGGACGGCCCGACGGCCTAGGCCGGCGCGCCCTCGGGGCGCGCGAGGGTGAGCGGGAAGTGACAGGCCACCTGGTGGCCCGGGGCGACCTCGCGCAGCTCGGGCGTCTCGGTGGCGCAGCGCTCGGTGGCGAACGGGCAGCGCGTGCGAAAGCGACAGCCCGAGGGCGGGTTCAGCGGGCTCGGGGGCTCGCCCTCGAGGACCTCGCTGCGCCGGGGCGCCTCGGGGTCGGCCTCGAGGGCCGCGCCGAGGAGGAACTTGGTGTAGGGGTGGGCCGGGGCGTCGTAGAGCGTGTCGGCCGGTCCGATCTCGCAGAGTCGCCCGAGGTACATCACGGCGACCCGGTCCGAGATGTTCTTCACGACCGCGAGGTCGTGGGCGATGAAGAGCAGGGTCAGCCCGTACTCGGCCTTGAGGTCCTCGAGCAGGTTGAGGATCTGGGCCTGGACCGACACGTCGAGGGCTGAGACCACCTCGTCGCAGATGAGCAGCTTCGGGCGCATCGCGAGGGCCCGGGCGATCGAGATGCGCTGGCACTGGCCCCCCGAGAACTGGCGGGCGTAGCGGTCCCCGTAGGCGACCGGGTCGATCCCCACCTGGGCCAAGAGCTCCTCGACGATCCGGCGCCGCTCCTCGCCCGTGGCGCGCTTCCAGCAGTCGAGGGGCTCGGCCACGATGTCGCGGGCCCGCCGGCGCGGGTTGAGCGAGCTGATCGGGTCTTGGAAGATCATCTGCATCGCGGTGCGCTGTTCGCGCAGGGCGCGGCCCGAGGCGGCGGTGAGGTCGACCCCCTCGAGGGTGACGGTGCCGGCCGTGGGCTCGACGATGCGCATCAGCGCCCGCCCGGTCGTGGTCTTGCCGCACCCCGATTCGCCGACCAGCCCGAGGGTCTCGCCGGCTCCAACGTCGAAGCTGACCCCGTCGACGGCGCTCACGCGCCGCCCACGCGGTCCGAAGGTGACCGACAGGTCGCGCACCGACAGGAGCGATTCGTTCACGAGGGACTCCCGACGCGCACGGGCAGGGGGTTGAAGCAGGCGAAGAGGTGTCCCGGTTCGTCGGCCGGTTCGAGGACGGGCCGCTCGGTCCGGCACCGGTCGGTGGCGTAGGCGCAGCGTGGGGCGAAGGCGCAGCCCGTGGGCAGGTCCAGCAGGTTCGGCGGGCGCCCGGGGATGGCCGCGAGGCGGGTGTGGGAGGGGTTGGAGACCTTGGGCGAGCTCTCGAGCAGGGCCCGGGTGTAGGGCATGCGGTGGCGGGCGAAGACGTCCCGGGTGGTGCCCGTCTCTACGACGCGCCCCGCGTACATGACGACGAGCCGGCTGGTGCGGGTGGCGACGACCCCGAGGTCGTGGGTCACCAGGATCATCGACATCCCGAGGCGCCCCTGGACCTCGTCGAGCAGGTTGAGGATCTGGGCCTGGATCGTCACGTCGAGGCCGGTCGTGGGCTCGTCGGCGAGCAGGAGCTGGGGCGAGCCGGCGAGCGCGATGGCGATCACGACGCGCTGGCGCATGCCGCCCGAGAGCGAGTGGGGGTAGGCGCCGTAGCGCGAGTCCGCGGCCGGGATGCCGACCATCTCGAGCAGCTCGATCGCCCGGGCGCGCGCCGCGGCGCGGTTCATGCCCAGGCGGACCCGCAGCACCTCGTCGATCTGCTTGCCGACCTTGACGACCGGGTTGAGCGAGGTCATCGGGTCCTGGAAGACCATGGCCACCTGACGGCCCCACAGCTCGCGCTTGGCCCCCTCGCTGGCCCCGACGACCTCGGCGCCGTTCAATCGCACCGACCCGGTGACGGCCACCCCCCGCCGGGGCTGCAGGCCCATGATCGTGCGCGAGAGCACCGTCTTGCCCGAGCCCGACTCGCCCACCACCCCGAGCGACTCGTGAGCCGCGAGGTCGAAGCTCACGCCGTCCACCGCCGTCAGGCGTCCCTGCGGGGTGTCGAAGGCCGTGGTGACCTCGCGCACGCGCAGGAGGGTCTCGTCGCTCACAGCTTGCCTTCGGAGACGTCGAAGTGGGTGCGCAGGCGGTCCCCGATGAAGTTGAGGGCGAGCAGGAACAGGCACATGGCCGCCGCAGGGAAGAGGGCCAGCCACGGGTTCAGCTGCAGGATGGTCCGGCTCTCGTTGATCATGTTGCCCCACGAGGGCGTCGGCGGGGCGACCGAGAGTCCGAGGAAGGCGAGCGACCCTTCGAGCGTGACGACGGTGGCGACGCCGATGAGCAAGAACGAGACGGCGATCGGGGCGACGTTGGGCAAGAGCTCGCGGACCAGGATCCGGGTGTCGGAGGCGCCCTGGACCTTGGCCGCAACGACGAAGTCCTGGGTGGCGACGGCCAGGGTGGCCGTGCGGATCACGCGGTAGACGAGGGGGATGGCCGCGACCCCGATCACGATGACGATCTTGAGCAGCGTGCGCGGGGTCCAGAACGACAGGATCGCGATCGTCGCGATGATCGCCGGGAAGGCCAGCACGACGTACATCACGACCGTGAGGACCTGGTCGAGGCGCCCACGACGGTAGGCGGCGAGCATCCCGAGGGGTGCCCCGACGCCGAAGCCGATGACCATCGAGCCGAGCCCGGCCTCGATCGAGACGCGCGAGCCGAAGACGACTCGGCTGAAGATGTCCCGGCCGAGGTCGTCGGTGCCAAAGAGGTGGTGCAGCGAGGGCCCGGCGTTGATGACGTTGTAGTTCTGGGTGAGGGGGTTGGGCAGCGGCAGGACGTTCGCCAGGAGTGCCGCGAGCAGGTTGAGCGCGAGCCAGCCCACGCAGACCCAGAACAGCACGCCCAGGCGGCGCCCGTCGGGCGTCTCGGTGGCCTCTTCGACCAGCTCGGAGAGCTCGAGCGAGCTACTCACGGGCGATCCTCGGGTCGACGAGCGTGATCAGAAAGTCGAAGACGAAGTTGATGACGATCACTCCGATCGAGACGACGAGCACGATGCCCTGGACGACGAGGTAGTCCGAGAGGCCGATCGAGTTCACCAGGGTGTAGCCGAGGCCCGGGATGTCGAGCAGGTACTGCACGATGAACCCCCCGGCCAGCAGCCCGCCGATGTTGACCCCGGCCGTGCCGAGCAGGGCGACCGACGAGGGGCGCAGCGCGTGGCGCCAGAGGATGCGGCGCTGGCTGATCCCCTTGGAGCGCGCCAGCGTGATGTACTCCTGCTGCAACGTCGCGATCAGGTCCGAGCGCAGCACCCGGTAGTAGACGGTCACGCTCCCGATCGCGAGCACGATCGAGGGCAGGGCCATGCTCTCGAGGTTCGTGACCCAGTCCTGGCTCAGCGGCACGTAGGACGAGACCCCGGTGTGCGGGACGGCCCACTTGATCGCCACCACGAGCACCAGCACCACCACCAGGATGAACGCGGGGATCGAGAGCATGGTGAAGCTGAACGCCCCGAGGAACCGGTCCAGCCAGCTGTCGGGACGCTTGGCGCTGCTCATGGCGAGCGGGACGGCCACGGCGAACGAGAGGATCTGGCTGAGGACGATCATCTCGAGGTCGATCGGCAGCGCCGCGCGGATCGTCGTCCACACCGGGACCTGGCTGATGAACGAGGTTCCGAGGTTGCCGTGCAGGATGTTCTTCATCCAGACGAAGTACTGCTCGATGACCGGCCGGTTGAGCCCCAGCTGCGCGTAGAGCCGGGCGCGATTCTGCGGGCTGTCGCCGGTGCCGAGGATCACGGTCGCGGGGTCGCCCGGCAGCAGGTGGATCAGGTAGAAGGCACCGATGGAGATGATGATGACGATGCCGACCAGCGTGATGAGCCGTCGCGCCAGGTACCGCGCCACCTACCCCCCTTGGAAACTTCCCCTGGACATTAGCGAAGGCCCTCCGTCCGGACGGGCCAGCCCGGCCCGACCGGCTGTGACAGGCGGTGGGTACGGTGGACGGGTGATTCGTGTGGCCCTCGCGGGGGGCATCGGTTCGGGCAAGTCGGCGGCGACCGCCTACCTGAGGGGGCGCGGTTACCTCGTCGTCGACGCCGACGAGGTCGCGCGCGAGGTCGTGCGACCCGGACGGCCGGCCTTCATGGCGCTGGTGGACGCCTTCGGGTCGGCGCTGCTCGACCCGTCCGGGGCGCTCGACCGGGCATTCCTCGCCGGGATCGTCTTCTCCGATCCGTCGGCCCGGCGCCGGGTCGAGGCCATCACCCACCCGAGGATCGGCGAGGCGATGGCCGCCGTGCTCGAGGGCGCGGCCGGTGACGTCGCCTTCGTGGCCCTGCCGCTGTACCGGTCCGAGCATCGCGACCTGCTCGGTCTCGACGAGGTCTGGGCCCTCGAGGTCTCGCCCGAGACCGCGCTCGCCCGGCTGAGTGCCGAACGGAACATGGAACCGGCCGACGCTCGGGCGCGGATCGCCGCGCAGGTGACCAACGAGGAGCGCCGGCGCCTGGCCGACCGGGTGATCGACAACGAGGGCTCGCTCGAGGACCTCCACCGTTCGCTCGACGACGCCCTCGCCGGACTGGGTGCCGGGGCCCGTCGTGGCTGAGTTCGTCGTCCGCTCGCCCTTCGCCCCCGCGGGCGACCAGCCACGGGCGATCGAGGCCCTGGCGCT
This sequence comes from Actinobacteria bacterium 21-73-9, assembly GCA_002255565.1. Classification (GTDB taxonomy): domain Bacteria; phylum Actinomycetota; class Acidimicrobiia; order Acidimicrobiales; family RAAP-2; genus RAAP-2. The sequence goes on along the minus strand of NCBE01000057.1, from coordinate 5,965 downwards.
CGGGGTGAACGACGGGTTGCGCTACCAGACACTCGAGGGGATCACCGGCAGCGGCAAGACCGCGACGATCGCCTGGCTGATCGAGCGGGTCCAGCGCCCCACGCTCATCCTCGAGCCCAACAAGTCCCTGGCCGCCCAGCTCGCGTCGGAGCTGCGCGAGATGCTGCCCGAGAACCGCGTGGAGTTCTTCGTCTCGTACTACGACTACTACCAGCCCGAGGCCTACATCCCGCGCACCGACACCTACATCGAGAAGGACAGTTCGGTCAACGACGAGATCGACCGGCTGCGCCACGCGGCCACCTCGTCGTTGCTCACCCGGCGCGACACGGTCGTGGTGGCGTCGGTGTCGTGCATCTACGGGTTGGGCTCGCCCTTCGAGTACCGCGAGCGGATGCTGCCCATCGAGGTCGGCGCCACCTTGGAGCAGCGAGCGCTGCTGCGCCGGCTCGTGGAGATGCAGTACTCGCGCAACGACCTCGTGCTCGATCGGAGCACGTTCCGACTGCGCGGCGATACCCTCGAGGTCCAGCCGGCCTACGCGAGCGAGGCCATCCGGGTCTCGTTCTTCGGCGACGAGGTCGAGGAGATCTCCTTCTTCAACCCCCTCACCCAGGAGAGCCGCGGACGGGTCAACGAGGTCACCCTCTTCGCGGCCTCGCACTACGCGACCGGCCTCGAGACCCTGCGCCGGGCCTGCCGCACGATCGAAGAGGAGCTGGGCGAGCAACTCAGCCGCTTCCAGGCCGAGGGCAAGCTGCTCGAGGCCCAGCGGTTGCGCAGCCGGACCGAGCACGACCTGGAGATGCTCGAGCAGACCGGGGTGTGCTCGGGGGTCGAGAACTACGCCCGCCACCTCGACGGCCGCGCGGCGGGGGAGCGGCCCTACACCCTGCTCGACTACTTTCCCGAGGACTTCCTCGTCGTCGTGGACGAGAGTCACGTCGCGGTGCCCCAGTTGCGCGGACAGTACGCCGGCGACCGCTCACGCAAAGAGACCCTCGTGGAACACGGTTTTCGCCTGCCGAGCGCGCGCGACAACCGCCCCCTCACCTTCACGGAGTTCATCGACCTCGTGCCCCAGACGGTCTTCGTCTCGGCGACGCCGGGTCCCTTCGAGATCGAGGTCTCGGACCAGGTCGTCGAGCAGGTCATCCGCCCCACCGGGCTGCTCGACCCGGTGGTGCACGTCGTGCCGACGCGCAACCAGATCGACGACCTGCGGGGACGGCTCACCGAGGTGGTCGAGCGTGGCGAGCGAGCGCTCGTGACCACCCTCACCAAGCGCATGGCCGAGGACCTCACCCAGTTCCTCTCCAAGGCGGGCTACCGGGTGCAGTACCTGCACAGCGACATCGACACCATCCAGCGGATCGAGATCCTGCGCTCGCTGCGCCTGGGTGAGTTCGACATCCTGGTCGGCATCAACCTCTTGCGTGAGGGCCTGGACCTCCCCGAGGTGTCGCTCGTGGCCATCCTCGACGCCGACAAGGAGGGGTTCTTGCGCTCCAAGAGCGCGCTCATCCAGACGATCGGCCGCGCCGCGCGCAACGCCAACGGCCAGGCGATCCTCTACGCCGATTCGATGACCGACTCGATGCGCGAGGCCGTTTCGCTCACCGAGCGACGCCGCGCGATGCAGACGGTTCACAACGCCGAGCACGGCATCGAACCGACCACGGTCACCAAGAACGTGGCCGACATCTTGAACCGGCTGTGCAGCGGCGAGTCCGCCGTGACCGAGCGGGTCGTGAGTGTGGACGTGGCGGCGTCGGACCTGGCGCGCGAGATGGCGCGGGTCGAAGAGGCCATGCTCCAGGCCGCGGCCGAGCTGCGCTTCGAGGAGGCGGCGGTGCTGCGTGACACGCTCCACGCTCTGCACCGCCAGTCCCTCGAGGGCAGCGACGACCTGGTCGCCGCGGAGTGACCGGTAGGGTTCGACGGTGGCGAAGTCGATTCGGGTCCAGGGGGCGAGGGTCCACAACCTGAAGAACCTGTCGGTGGAGATCCCGCGGGACCAGCTCGTCGTCTTCACCGGCCTCTCGGGCTCGGGCAAGTCGTCGCTGGCCTTCGACACGATCTACGCCGAGGGCCAACGCCGCTACGTCGAGAGCCTCTCGGCCTACGCTCGCCAGTTCCTGGGGCAGATGGACAAGCCCGACGTCGACTTCATCGAGGGTCTCTCGCCGGCGATTTCGATCGACCAGAAGACGGCCTCGCGCAACCCGCGTTCGACGGTGGGCACCATCACCGAGGTCCACGACTACCTGCGCCTGTTGTTCGCGCGCGTCGGGGTGCCGTACTGCCCCAACTGCGGCAAGCCCATCGCCAGCCAGACGCCCCAGCAGATCGTCGACCAGGTGCTCGAGCGCCCGGCCAACCAGCGTTTCATGGTGCTCGCGACCCTCGTCCAAGGGCGCAAGGGCGAGTACTCGGCGCTCTTCAACGACCTCGCCGCCCAGGGCTTCAGCCGGGTGCGCGTCGACGGCACCATCCACGAGCTGCCCGAGCGCGAAGCGATCACCCTCAAGCGCTACGAGCAGCACACCATCGAGGTGGTGCTCGATCGGCTGACCGTGAAGGCGAGCAACCGCCAGCGGCTCACCGAGTCGGTGGAGGCCGCCCTCAAGCTGACCAAGGGCACGCTGACGGTGGCCTTCCTCGAGCCCGACGAGACGGTGCAGTTCTCCGAGAAGATGGCCTGTTCGGACTGCGGGATCAGCTTCAGCGAGCTGGCGCCCCGAGACTTCTCGTTCAACTCGCCCTACGGGGCCTGCCCGGTCTGCACGGGGCTCGGCACCCGGTTCGAGGTCGACCCCACCCTCGTGGTGCCCGACGACACCCTGTCGCTCGCCGAGGGGGCCCTCGCGCCCTGGAGCGGGGCCCGGCTCAAGTACTTCGAGCGGCTCCTCGAGGCCGTGGCCGAGTCCGGGGGCTTCTTGGTCACGACCCCGTGGAAGAGGCTGCGCGCGAAGGATCGAAAGCTCGTCCTCTACGGCGTCGAGAACAAGACGGTGCCGGTGAAGTACCGCAACCGCTACGGCAAGGTGAAGACCTACGACACGAGCTACCGCGGGATCGTCGAGTGGCTCGAGCGCCGCCGGACCGAGGCCGAGGGGGACTGGACCCGCGAGCAGGCCGAGCAGTACATGCGCGAGGTCGAGTGCACCGCCTGCGGGGGCCAGCGACTGCGCCCCGAGGTGCTCGCCGTGCGGGTCCACGGGCGCAACATCGCCGAGGTCTCCACGATGGCCATCGACGAGGCGATCGCCTACTTCACGGCCCTGCCGCTCACCGCGCGCGAGGAGGCGATCGCCCGCCAGGTCGTGAAGGAGATCGTCGAGCGGCTGAGCTTTCTCATGAACGTGGGCCTCGACTACCTGACCCTGAGCCGCGCCTCGGCTTCGCTCTCGGGCGGCGAGGCCCAGCGCATCCGTCTGGCCAGCCAGATCGGCAGCTACCTCGTGGGCGTGCTCTACGTGCTCGACGAGCCCTCCATCGGGCTCCACCAGCGCGACAACCGCCGTCTGATCGCGACGCTCGAGCGGCTGCGCGATCTCGGGAACTCGGTCATCGTGGTCGAGCACGACGAGGAGACCATTCGCCTGGCCGACTTCGTCGTGGACATCGGCCCCGGAGCCGGGGAGTTCGGCGGCGAGGTCGTGCACGCGGGCACCTACGAGGCCCTGCTCGAGAACACCCGCTCGCTCACCGGCCAGTACCTCTCGGGACGGCGCTCGATCGCCGTGCCGAGCGAACGCCGGAAGGGAAACGGCGAGTGGCTCACCGTGCGCGGGGCGCGGGCCCACAACCTCCAGGACGTGACCGTCGGCTTCCCGTTGGGCACGTTCGTCGCGGTGACCGGGGTCTCGGGCTCGGGCAAGTCGTCGCTCGTCAACGCCATCTTGCTCGCCTCCCTCGAGCGCCAGATCAACCGGGCCAAGGTCGTCGCCCTGGAGCACGACGGCATTGACGGCGTGGGCTCCCTCGACAAGGTGGTCGCGGTCGACCAACAGCCGATTGGGCGCACGCCGCGCTCGAACCCCGCCACCTACACCGGGGTCTTCGACAAGATCCGCCGGCTCTTCGCCGAGGTGCCCGAGGCCAAGGTCCGCGGGTACCAGCCCGGGCGGTTCTCCTTCAACGTCAAGGGCGGGCGGTGCGAGTCGTGCGCCGGGGACGGCACCCTCAAGATCGAGATGCACTTCTTGCCCGACGTCTACGTCAACTGCGACGTGTGCGACGGCCGGCGCTACAACCGCGAGACCCTGGAGATCCTCTACCGGGGCCGCTCGATCGCCGACGTGCTCGACATGCCCATCGGCGAGGCCCTCGAGTTCTTCGAGCGCCAGCCGGCGATCGCCCGCCACGTCCAGAGCCTGGTCGACGTGGGCCTCTCCTACGTCCGCCTGGGCCAGCCCGCGCCCACCCTGTCGGGCGGCGAGGCCCAGCGGGTCAAGCTCGCCACCGAACTCGCCCGGCGCCCGACGGGTCACACGCTCTACGTGCTCGACGAGCCCACGACCGGTCTGCACTTCGAGGACGTGAGCCGGCTCCTCACCGTCCTGCATCGCCTGGTCGACCAGGGCAACACCGTGCTCGTCATCGAGCACAACCTCGACGTCGTCAAGACCGCCGACTGGATCGTGGACCTCGGTCCCGAGGGCGGGCGTCGGGGCGGGCGCGTCGTGGGCGAGGGGACCCCTGAGGAGATCGCGCGCCTCGACACGGCGACCGGCACCGTGCTGAGAGAGGTCCTCACGCCCGGGCGGGTCTAGTGCTCGACAAGCCCGCCGGCATCCCGCGCCAGAGCGGCTGCTACCTCTTTCGCAACGTGCGCGGCGAGGTCGTCTACGTGGGCAAAGCCCGGGTGCTGGCCCAGCGGCTCGCGAGCTACTTCCAACGCCGCGACGGCCTGCCCGAAAAGACGCGATTCCTCATGGACGAGGCCACGTCGGTGGAGTGGATCGTCACGCCGAGCGAGCTCGACGCCCTGGTCCTCGAGAACGAGCTGATCAAGGCGAACCAGCCCCGCTACAACCTGCGCCTGAAGGACGACAAGTCCTTCCCCTACGTGGCCCTCGACTCGCGCACCCCGTTCGCCGCGCCCTACCTGACCCGCGGGGCCCACGTGAAGGGGGTGCGCTACTACGGCCCCTTCGTCGACGTGGGCGCCCTGCGCACGACGATGGACGAGCTGCTCCAGGCCTTCCCGCTGCGCACGTGCACGACGCACAAGTTCCGCTACCACGAGCGGGTCGGGCGGCCCTGCCTGCTCTACGACATCGGCAAGTGCTGCGGCCCGTGTGTGGGCAAGGTCGACGACGAGGGCTACCGCGAGATCGTCCAGTCCTGGGCCCGGTTCTTCGAGGGCGACGTGCGGCCCCTGCGCGACCGGCTGCGGACCCAGATGGACGCCGCCGCCGCGGGCCGCCACTACGAGGCGGCGGCGCGCGCCCGCGACGGCCTCGAGGCCCTGGAGCGGGCCTCGGCCAGCCAGAGCGTGGTCCTCGACGACCACTCCGACCTCGACGTGGTGGCCTCGGCCAGCGAGGGGTCGCGCACCGCCCTGGTGCGCTTCCGGGTGCGCTTCGGGCGGATCGTCGGGCGAACGGCGCACCTCATCGACCGGACGATGGACGACGACGGCGAGGAGCTCTTCGAGGACGTGCTGGCCGACCTGTACCCCGAGGGCGAGCCCGTGCCCCCGGTCGTGGTCGTGGAGCGGGCCGGGTGGGCGAGTGCGCTCGCGGCCGCATTCTTGAGCGTCCGGCGGGGCCGGCCGGTCGAGGTCGTGGCCCCCCAGCGCGGCCGGCGGCGCCGGGTGGTCGACCTGGCCCGGGCCGACGCGGCGGCGGTCGTCGCGCGCGACACCCTGCGCCGCCAGGCGGACCACAACGTGCGCAGCCGGGCCCTGCTCGAGCTCGGCGAGGCGCTGGGGCTCCCCGCGCCGCCCTTTCGGATC
>NCBE01000151.1 GCA_002255565.1 Actinobacteria bacterium 21-73-9 | reverse complement strand
CAGCCGGGCGCAGTAGTCGTCGAACGCCCCCGCGTGGGCCCGGGGCGCGTCGGGCCACTCGTCGACGCGCCACCCCCAGAACTCCCGGGGCGCCCCGGGGTGGCGGGCCACGACGTGGGCGTGGTGGTGGGCCACGTGGTCCAAGACGAAGGCGTAGACGTGCTCGGCCCCGAGTGCCTCGAGCGCGGCGGCGACGCGCGCGGTGAGCCGGGCCTCGGCGACGACCTCGTCGTCGGTGCGTTCGGCGAGTCCCGCGGCGTGCCGACGCGTCTCGACAAAGACGTAGCCCAGGTACCCGTCGTGCCCGTCGGGCGCGGCGTGGTACGCGAGGACCAGGTCGTCCTCGTAGAGCGCGCCGGCGGCGAGGGGACCGGCGCCGCGGTGCTTCTCGCACAGCGCGCAGCGGGCGGCCTCGGTCACCGTCGGCGCGGGGTCCGGCGGGGCCGACGCCTCACAGCCCGATGTCCTCGTCCCAGACCTCGGGCCGCTCGGCGATGAAGGTGCGCAGGATCTCCTTGCACGCCGGGTCGTCGAGCACGAGCACCTCGACGCCGTTGTCGGCCAGCCACTCGTGCCCGCCGCTGAAGGTCTCGGCCTCGCCGACGACGACGGCGCCGATATTGAACTGGCGCACGAGCCCCGAGCAGTACCAGCACGGCGAGAGGGTGGTGACCATGACAGTGTCGCGGTAGCCGCGCCGTCGCCCGGCCCGCCGGAAGGCGTCGGTCTCGGCGTGGACCGACGCGTCGTCCTCTTGGATCCGGCGGTTGTGGCCCGAGCCGAGCAGTACCCCGTCTCGGGTGAAGAGGGCGGCGCCTATGGGAATGCCGCCCTCATCGCGTCCGCGCACCGCCTCGTCGTAGGCGGTGCGCAGCATCGTGCGCGCGAGGTCGAGGTCGAGGGGCTCCCGGGTGGTGCTCACGGCGATAAGTATGCTCGCTCGGCGTGAGCCAGGGCGTCTACCCGGTCGAGATCGGGACCCAGCACGTGGAGCTGCCGGTCGTGAGGCTGAACGACCGCCTGGCGCTGGCCCTGCTGATCACGGTCGACATGGGCGTGGGCTTCATGGCGCGCGCCGGCGAGGAGCTCGCCGACGCCCTCGCCGACGCGCGGGTGGAGGTCGTCGCGACGGTCGCGACGATGGGGATTCCCCTCGCGGTCGAGGTCACGCGCCACCTCGGGCTCGACCAGTACGTGGTCCTGCACAAGACGCCCAAGATCCATCTCGCCGACGCCGTGACCGAGACGGTGCGCTCGATCACCACCGACGCCGACCAGCGCCTCTTGTTCGACCGGGCCCGGATTCCCGCGGTCGAGGGACGCCGGGTCGCGATCGTCGACGACGTCATCTCGACCGGCGCCTCCACCGGGGCCGCCCTGCGGCTGTTGCGGCGTGTGGGTGCCGAGGTCGTGGCGATCGGCACGCTCGTCACCGAGGCCTCGCTCTGGCGCGACGCGCTCGGCGAGGACGTCCGAATGGTGCGCGCGCTGGGGTCCATCCCGGTGTTCCGCCCCGACGGGACCGGCGGGCTGGTCGAGGACTGGGTCGGTTGACCTAGTTGACGGCCTCGAGCTCGCGCTGGGCGGCGACCTGGCGCCGGACGTGACCGGTCGCCTGCTCGAGGAGGAAGTAGGCCAGCCCGGCGACGGCGATCCCGATGTAGATCGAGAAGTCGGCACCGCCGATCCACCCCGCGTCGCACGCCCCGTGGACGATCTTGCCCACGCAGACGGCGCCGTAGTGGTTGGAGATCGGGGTCATCCAGTGGAAGGGGAAGTTCACCGGGGGCGGGGCCTTCGAGTAGGCGAGCGTCGCGCAGACCATCCCCACCACGAAGGCGACGATCCCATTCCAGTTCACCCCGAGGCGTCCGACGTGGTAGATGCTGCCGCGGTCCTGGCGCTGGAGCTCGGCGGCGTTGTAGCGGAACCGGCGCATCAGCCAGTCGACCATCATGATCGCGAACCACGGGGCGATCCACACGATGATCACCCCAACGAACTCCTTCATGAACAGCGAGAACGTCGACTGGAACTCGGCCCACAAGGTCAGGCCGCACGCGATGAACGAGTCGAGGATTACGGCCTGGTAGCGCTTGAGGCGCACGCCCAGGGCCTGGAGGGACACCCCCGAGGAGTAGAGGTCGAGCGAGTTGATCCCGAAGAGCTGCACGACGGCGAAGACGAGGAAGATCGCCACCACCCAGCTCGGGATGTACCCCTGGCCGCGCAGGGCCTCGAAGGGGTTGGCGCTGTTCCAGGCCGTGTTCTGGGCGTTCGAGGAGAGGAAGGTGAACGTGGCCGCGCCCAGGATCATCATCACGATCTCGGGGATCGCGGTCGCGAGGAACACCCAGCCGACCACGGCGCTCTTCTTCGCGTCCCGGGGCAGGTAGCGGGTGTAGTCGTTGCCGCACTCGGTCCAGCCCAGCCCCGAGAGGGCGATGGTGAAGGCGAGGCCCGCGGTGTAGGTCTCCCAGTTGGTCGGGAAGAGGCCCTTGAACGACGCCGAGCCGTGCTTGAGGTCGTAGACGGCGAGCAGCACGTAGATCGCCCCGAAGGGGACGATGAGGGCCCGCAGCACCTTGACGAGGGTGGCGTGGCCGAAGTAGGGCAGGACCGCCTGGATCGCCGCCGCGAGGATGACGAAGACGACCTTCAGCGGTGACGAGACGTGCAGCCCGCCCATCTGGCACAAGACGATGGCCGCCCCCACGATCAGGATCAGCCCCTCGGTCTCGAAGCCCAGCTGGGTGATCCAGTTGAAGAAGGCCACGATCCGGCCGCCCTTGGTGCCGAAGGCGGCGCGCGAGATCGTGAAGGCCGTCGTGCCCGCCTCGGGACCCTGCAGGGACGCGAGGCCCAGGAGGAAGAAGGAGAGGTTGCCGATCACGATGATCGTCAGCGCGGTGGTGAAGCTGAAGCCGAAGCCCATGAGGAGGGCCCCGTAGATGAAGTACTCGACGTTGAGCGCCGAGCCCGCCCACATCGCGCCGATGTTGCGCGGGGT
>NCBE01000056.1 GCA_002255565.1 Actinobacteria bacterium 21-73-9 | reverse complement strand
GGCCGGCTGCCCGACCTCGGCGAGCCCGCCGCTCGCGAGCGCCACCCAGACGACCCCGCCCTCACCGGCGATGCTCACCGCCGAAGAGGGAAGGATGACGGCAGTCCCAGGAACACGGGTTGCGAGAGGGACGGGCCACAGCTCGCCCACCTGAGCACTCGCGACCCACAGGGTCGACCCGACGACCGCCATCGCGCCGAGAGTCCCCCCGCCCAAGGTCACTCCGTTCGACGGAAAAGGGATCCCGCCGGCCGCGTACAGCCCGGGAAGGGCGAGACGCCCCAGCGTCGGCTCATTCCCGACAGGGAAGTACCCGTACCCACCGGCGGCGACGATTCCCGTCATGGGCGTCTGGGAGACGGACTGTGTCGCCGACAGTGCTCCCGTGCCCAACGAAACGGCATCGATGACACCCTGGATCGGGCACGCCACGAACGCGACGGCGCCGTCAAGTGCCAGCCCGGTGGAGCCGTAGCACGTCGTCGTCGCCAGGCTGAGACTTCCCTGCACCGAGGACACCCAGAGTGTTCCTGCGTCGGCCAGGACGAGGTTCGAACCGGAGAACGCCATCGAGGGTTGACCCTGGAAGATGAACGCGAACGGCGGTGGAGCGGTCCACCGACTCACCGTCTGGCCCGTGACCCCATCGACGACGGTGACGCCGGCGCCGTTGAGCACGGCGACCAGCGTCCCGTTCGTGGCTATGGGCTCAGTCGTCCCAAACTCCTCGGGTGCCGGACTAGGGCACGGCAACACCGCGGCTCGTTCGGGTTGGCCCCGCAACTGCCCTGGGCGTAGGCCCAGACGTTCGTGCCCACGGTGACGACACCCGAGAAGGTGGTCCCGGCGTCGACGACCGTGGCGAGGGTCGCGGCCCCGGCGGGCGCGCTCGAGATGAGGGCGGCGCCGGCGAGGGTCGCGACGGCGAGGGCCCTGGCCACGGGGACGCGCCCGAACCGGCGCCCCAGGCGCCTCGCCACCCTCGAGATGAGACTCATCGTGATCCCGCCGCGCACGCTCTCCCCTATCCCTCTGGTCAGACGCCGTCACGACAACGCAGAGCCGCGGCGCACACAACGGAAGTGAACTGTACTCCCTAGAGATCGTGGAGTCCGTCATCCTCAGTTCGGACTCAGTGAGCGCGACCGGCGCCGGGCGCCTATCGGGGACCCGGCGCGCGCCCCGCGCGACGCACCGAGCGCCACCGGTGCCACAGGCCAAGTCCCAGCATCAAGACGATGAGCCCGGCGATCGGGTACTGCGCCGCGTGGACGCCGTGGGAGACCGCGCCCCAGCTCGAGCCCGCCGCGTAGCCGAGGCCGGCGAGGAGGGCCGCCCACGCGAGCGAGCCCACCGCCGTGAGGAGCCAGAACCGCCGTCGGTCCATCTCGGCGACCCCGGCCGGCAGGGAGATCAGGCCGTGCACGACGGGCACGAGGCGCCCGACGAGCACGGTGAGGGCGCCCCAGCGCGCGAAGAAGGCCTCGGAGCGCTCGAGGTCGCGGGGGCTGAGCAGCAGCCACCGGCCGTAGCGCTCGACGAGGGGCCGTCCCACGAGCCGGGCGACCTCGTAGGCGCCGACCGAGCCGATGAGCGAGCCCACCGTGGCCCACACCAGCACCGGGCCGAAGCCCATCTGGACGCGCCCGGTGACCCCGGTCGTGCACAGCGCCCCGGCCAGGGTGAACACGATCTCGGTCGGCACGGGCAGGCAGAGCCCGCTCGCCACCGAGAGCGCGACGAGCGCGAGGTAGCCGTCGTGGGTGACGAACGACTCCATCGACGCGCGACCCCGGGCCGGCTAGCGCTGGTGACGCGGGCACCAGTAGGTGGTGCGCCCGCCGATCGTGGCCGTCGCCATCGCCTCGCCGTCGAGGGGGCAGAGCCCCCCGCGCGAGCGCGCGGCCATGTGGTCGCCGAGGTGCGAGCCGCCCCGGCGCCCCAGCGTGCGCGTGGTCGCGCGCAGCGCCCTATAGAGCGCGCCACGGCGCGCGTCGTCGAGGTGCGACACGGGGGTGCGCGGGTCGATGCCGGCCCGAAAGAGCGCCTCGTCACAGAGCAGGTTGCCGACCCCGGCCACCCTCGCCTGGTCGAGGAGTCGGGCCTTGACGGCCGGGCCCTCGCCGCGCTCGACCGCGAGCGCCGCGTCGAACTGGCGCCGCGTGAGGGTGAGGGCGTCGGGGCCGAGCGCCTCGAGGTCGGGATCGATCTCGACCCGCGCGAGGCGCCGGGGGTCGTGCACGAGCAGGCGGCGGGCGTCGGCGAACTCGAGCCCCCCGCGGACCCACTCCTCTTTGAAGGAGTGCGGGCCGTAGAAGAGGCCCTCGATCCCGGCCTCGGTATCGAGCAGAAGGACCCCGGTCATCCCGAAGCGGATCCCGAGGGTCGGCCCGTCGGTCTCGAGCAGCAGGAGCTTGCCGCGCCGGTCGGTGCCGGTCACGCTGAGCCCCTTCACCGCGCGGGCCCAGGTCGCCGGCGTGGGCAGCTTCTTCGCGAGGTAGCCGTCGGCGAAGCCGCGCACGATCGTCGCGCCCACCACCTGGTCGCAGAGGCGTCGGTACGACTCGACTTCGAGGATCTCGGGCACCCGGCGCATCGTACCGGCGGCCGGGCGAGCGACCCTCCTCACTAGTGTTGCCCTGTGCCCGACAAGCCCCACTGGCGAGAGCTCTTCAGCGAGGTCGTGACCTCGGGGCTGTGCACCGGGTGCGCCGCGTGCGTGGTCGCCTGCCCCCACCCGGTGCTCGACTACAACGACCGCGACGGCGTCTACCGGCCCTTCCACCTCGAGATCGACGGCGGCCCCGAGGACTGCACCCACGGCCAGAAGGGCTGCACGATGTGTACCCGGGCCTGCCCGCGCTTTCGCACCTGGGAGAGCGAGATCGACCTTCAGCGCTTCGCGCGCGAGCGCGACCCCGAGGAGGTCTTCGGGATCGGCGACGTCGTGCTCGCGCGCGCGACCGACCCCGAGCTCGCGGCCATCGGCCAAGACGGCGGGTTCGTCTCGGCGCTGCTCGTCTACGCCCTCGAGCACGACGTCATCGACGCGGCCCTCGTGAGCGCCCTCGAGGGCGACGGCTCCACCTGGCGCGCGGTGCCCGCGGTCGCGCGCACCCGCGACGACGTGATCGCGACGTCGGGCTCGCGCTACACCTACTCGGCCAACCTGCTCGCCTACGACGAGGCCGTCGAGGGCGGCGCCGAGCGGATCGCCCTCGTCGGCATGGGCTGTGCGGCCTCCGCGCCGGGCGCGATGCAGGCCCGCAAGGCCGGCAAGGTCGCGCGCCGGCTCGGGCTCACCATCGGCCTGCTCTGCTCGAAGACCTTCGACGACGCCATCTTCACCGAGCTCTTCGAGGCCCGCTACGCGATCGCGCGCGCCGACATCGTCAAGATGAACATCAAGGGCGTCTTTCAGATCTGGACCCGCGACGGCGGCTACCACGAGGTTCCCCTCAAGGAGGCCCACGCCTTCACCCGCGCGGGCTGCACCCAGTGCCCCGACTTCGCGGCCGAGCACGCCGACCTCTCGGCCGGGGGCATCGGCGCCTTCGGGGAGTGGACCCTGGTCGTCGTGCGCACCGACCAGGGCCGCGGGCTGCTCGCCCGCCTCGTCGAGGCCGGGGTCGTCGAGACCCGCCCCGGCGACGACGACCCCGGGGCGGTCGCCCTGTTGCGCAAGCTCGCGCGCGTCTCGCGTCGGCGCTGGCCCGAAGGGGCCGACCCCGCGCCCCGGCGCCTGCCCGTGGTGGCCGGCTGACCCGTGGCGCGGCCCACCACCTTCGTCCTGGTGCGCCACGGCGCCACGTCCACGACCGGCCAGGTGCTGCCCGGGCGGGCCCCGGGGCTGCACCTCAGTGAGGCCGGCCGCGCCCAGGCCGAGGCCGCGGCCGCGGCGATCGCCCGGATGCGGCCACGCCCCCGGGCCCTCTACGTCTCACCCCTCGAGCGCGCCAAGGAGACCGCCGCGCCCATCGCCACGGCGCTCTCGCTGCGCGCCGGCGTCGAGCGGGGGCTCAACGAGTGCGACTTCGGCGCGTGGACGGGCCAGCGCCTCACGTCGCTCGCCCGGCGCGCCGAGTGGCGCACCGTCCAGCACGCGCCCTCGAGCTTCCGCTTCCCCGAGGGCGAGTCCTTCGCCGAGATGCAGCTGCGCGTCTGGTCGACCCTCGAGCGACTGGCCGCGCGCCATCGCGGCCAGAGCGTCGTGTGCGTGAGCCACGCCGATCCCATCAAGGCGGCCGTCACCTTCGCGCTGGGCGTGCCCCTCGACCTCTTCCAGCGCACCGTGGTCTCGCCCGCCTCGCTCAGCGTCGTGACCCTCTCGGGCGCCGGGCCGGTCGTGCTCTGCGTGAACGCCGGCACCCTCGACCGACTGGGACCGTCGTGAACTACGAGTTCGACGCCCCCGACAAGGTCATGGTCGGCGCCCGCGGCGAGGTCGGCAACCGCCTCTTCCTCCTCCAGGTCCGCCAGGGCCGGCGCCTCGTCGTCGTCAAGTGCGAGAAGGCCCAGCTCCAGGCGTTCGCCGAGTGGGTCGGCCCGGCCCTCGAGTCCCTCGGCCGACCCGGTCACCTGCCCGAGGACCTCGCGCTCGAGCCCGAGTACTCGCCCGACCTCGTGGCCGGGGACATCGCGGTCGCCCTGGACGAGGAGCGCAGCGCCGTCGAGGTGACCATCGAGTCGGTCGACGAGGACTCGACGGTCCACGTGCGCCTGAGCGCCGAGTGGGCCGGCGCGCTCGCCATCGCGATCACCCGGCTCGTCCAGGCCGGCCGGCCGCCCTGTCCCTTGTGCGGCGGGCCGCTCGACCCGCGCGGCCACGACTGCCCCCGCACCAACGGCCACGCCGCCCCCCTGCGCTAGGCGATGACCCGCGACGAGGAGCGTCGCGTCCTCACCGAGGGCGAGATCGACGTCGAGGGGGTCATCGCCGGCTCCTCCAACCAGGCCCTCCTCGTCACGGTGCGCGCCGACGGCGTCGAGGCCCTCGCCTGCTACAAGGCCGAGGTCGCCGAGCGCCCCCTCTGGGACTTCCCGGGCGGGCTGTGGCGCCGCGAGGTCGCCGCCTACGAGCTCGACCGGGCCCTCGGGACCGACCTCGTGCCCACCACCGTCGGACGCGCGGACCTGCCGCTCGGGGCCGGGTCGCTGCAGTGGTGGGTCGAGGACAACGGCGAGGACCACTACTTCACCCTGCGCGAGCGCCCCGAGCTCGAGGCGTGGCTGATGCGCCTCGCCGCCTTCGACGTCGTCGCCAACAACGCCGACCGCAAGTCGGGCCACGTGCTCTTCGACGGGGAGCGCCCCTGGGCCATCGACAACGGCCTGTGCTTCCACGAGGACGACAAGCTGCGCACCGTCGTCTGGGAGTTCGCCGGCGCTCGCGTACCCGAGGAGCTGGTCGAGCGCCTGGCGCGCGTGGGCGCCGGCGCGGTGGGCGAGCTGGCGCGCTGGATCGACCCGGGCGAGCTCGCCCTCACCGAGCTGCGCGCCGAGGCACTCGCCGCGGCCGGCGCCTTCCCGGTCCCCGACGAGTCGGGCGACTGGCCGCCGTACCCCTGGCCCCTCGTCTAGGTCCCGGCCTCGGGCGCCGGGCCCCCCTCCATCAGCCCGTAGGTGGCGACGGCGCCGGCGGCGAAGATGGCGGCCGCCCACCACAGCGCCACGTTGTAGCCGTGCAGCGCGGCCCCCGACGCGTCGGCGGGGTCGGCGGCGAGCGCGCGCGCCGAGACCGTGGCCGCCACGCTCGAGAGCAGGGCCGTGCCGAGCGACGCGCCGATCTGCTGGAAGGCCACCACGAGCGCCGAGGCGGCCCCGGCGTCGCGCGCCTCGACCCGACCCGTCGCGCCCGCGACGGCCGGCGCCACCACGAGCCCCAGGCCCAGGCCCACGAGGAAGAGGCCGGGGGCGACCTTGGTGAGATAGCCACTCGTCACGTCGAGGCGGGTGAAGAGCACGACCCCGAGGGCCGCGAGGAAGAGCCCGACCGGCACGAGGGGCTTGGGGCCGGTCGTGTGCATCAGCCGGAAGCTCGCGAACGAGGCCGAGAAGATGACCGCCCCCACGAGCGGGGTGAAGGCCAAGCCGGCCTCGAGTGGGGTGAACCCGAGGGTCCCCTCGAGGTAGTAGGCGAGCAGGAGGTAGATCGCGAAGAGCGCCGTCCCGGCGAGCCCGAGGGCGAGGAAGCTGCCGCCCCGGGTCCGCCCGAGCAGGACCCGCGGGGGCACGAGCGGGTCGCGCGCGCGCGCCTCGCGCGCGAGGAAGAGGGCGAGGAGCGCCCCGCCCCCGAGGAGGGGCAGGATCGTCGCCGGCGCCACCCACGAGGCGTTCGTGGCGTGCGAGAGGCCGAAGACGACCCCGACGAGCCCCCCGGTCGACAGCGCCGCCCCGACGACGTCGAGCCGTCCCCGCGGGCCGCGGCTGTCCCCGAGCACGAGCACGACCCCGACGAGCGCCGCGGCGGCGAGGACGGCGCCCGCGTAGAGGCACCACCGCCACGTCGCCCACTGGGTGAGCGCCCCGCCGACGAGCAGCCCCAGCGCCGCCGCGCTCGCTCCGAGGACCCCGTAGAGGGTGACGGCCCGCGAGCGGTCCCGGGCGAGGGCGAAGGTGGTCGTAAGGGCCGCGAGGGCGGCCGGGGCGATGAGGGCGGCGAAGACCCCCTGGGCGACGCGCGCGACGAGCAGCACCGAGAAGCTCCCCGCGAGACCGCCGAGCACCGAGGCGGCGGCGAACCCCGCGAGGCCCACCACGAGCAGGCGACGGCGCCCGAAGAGGTCCGAGAGACGCCCCCCGAGGGGCAAGAGCGAGCCGAAGGCCAACAGGTACGCCGTCACCAGCCACTGGCGGTCGGCGGGCGAGAAGCGCAGGGCCCGCGCCGCGTCGCCCAGGGCGACGTTCACGATGGTGGTCTCGAGCAGCACCAGGAATTCGGCGAGTCCGAGGGTGGTGAGGACCCACCGGTGCGCGGACGACCCCGGAACCCGCGCCTCCGTCACCTCCCCAGCCTATGAAACTCCCCCGCCCGCCGAGGGACTCAGTCGGCGGCGGGGGCGACCGGTGCGGGGACGCCCTCGACGTCGAGGTGGGGGACGACCCGCTCGAGCCACGCCGGCAGGCCCCACGCGCGCCGCCCCAGGAGGTGCATGACGGCCGGGACGAGCACCAGGCGCACCACGGTCGCGTCGATCAGCACGCTCGCGGCGAGCCCGACGGCGAGCTGTTTCACCACGACGACCGGCGAGAGGACGAAGGAGAGGAAGACGCTCACCATGATCAAGGCGGCACCACTGATCACCCGACCCGTGCGAGCCAGGCCGGTCGCCACCGCGCGCGCAGCGTCGCCCGTCGCGCGCCAGCTCTCCTGGACCCGCGAGAGCAGGAAGATCTCGTAGTCCATCGACAGCCCGAAGACGATCGCGAACATCATCATCGGGACGTACGCCTCGATGGGGACCGCCTCGCCCACCCCGAGCAGCGACCGGGCCCACCCCCACTGGAAGACGGCGACCACCACGCCGTAGGCCGCGGCGATCGAGAAGAGGTTGAGGACGGCGGCCTTGAGGGCGAGCCACAGGCTCCGGAAGGCCGCGGTCACGAGGACGAGGGCCGTGGCGATCACCACCGCCATGATCAGGCCGAGCCGGCCAGCCACGATCTGGTCGAACTGGGTCTGGGCGGCGACGGCGCCGGTGACGTAGGCCGACGCCACGGGGCCGACGGCGCGCGGCAACGTCGCGTCGACGAGGCGGGTGTAGAGGACGGCGGTGGCCGAGGCCTGCGGGCCCGTCGTCGGCACCACCGTGTCGACGAGCAGAGAACCGTCGGGGGTGGCCACGAAGGGCGTGGCCCGCGCGACGCCGGGCGTCGTGGCGAGGCGGGCGCGCACCCCGTTCGCCCAGGCCGCGTCGGCCCGACCGGGCTCTCGCACGTCGAGCACGACGGTGAACGGCCCGTTCGCCCCGGGACCGAAGCCGCGGGCGACGAGGTCGTACGCCCGCCGGTCGGTGAAGCTCGTCGGGTCGGCGCCGTCGCCCACGTGGCCCAGGGAGAGTGAGAGCAGGGGGATCGCGACCACGCTCAGGACGAGGAGCCCGCCCAGCAGGTACGTCCACGGTCGACGGCCGACCGAGGCCGCGTAGCGGTGCCACCCGTCGTCGTTGGTCCCCGCCTCGGCCACCGGGGCGCGCACGCGCAGCGCGTCGATGCGCCGACCCGCCAGCGCCAGGGCCGCCGGCACCAGGGTCACCGCGCCGAGAGCGGAGGTGACCACGCCGAAGGCGGCGGCCAGGCCGAGCTGGCCGATGAACGTGGTCCCCGAGGCGTAGAGCCCGAGCATCGCCACCACGACCGTGCTGGCCGCGACCACCACCGCTCGCCCGCTCGAGGCCGTCGTCGTCGCGGCGGCCGTCACCGGGTCCGCGCCGTCGAGGAGGGCCTGGCGAAAGCGCGTCGTGAGAAAGACCGCGTAGTCGATGCCCACCCCGAGCCCGATCATGACGGCGAGGGTCGGGGCGGCCGTGCCGAAGGTGAGGGCCGCGGCCACGAGCCCAAGGACCCCCAGGCCGGCCACCACCCCGACGAGCGCCGTCCCGAGCGGCACGAGGGCCCCCAGCACGCTCCCGAAGATCGCGAGCAGCACCACCAGGGCGACGGCCACCCCGACGAGCTCGCTGCGCACGTCGGACGCCTTGGGCCGGGTCAGCGTGTCGAGGGCGCCCCCGAAGTCGGTCGTCACGTGCACGGCCGCGAGGGGGGCGACCGCCGCGTCGAGGCGCGTCAGGTAGGACGGGCCCAGGGCCTTGGGGTTGACCGAGAACTGGACCCGGGAGTAGGCGATGGTCCCGTCGCTCGAGAGGGTCGGCGGGTCCGTCGCCAGGGGGTCGGTCGCGGCGAGCACGTGAGGCAGCCCCCCGAGCGTGGCGGTGACGGCGGAGAGCTCTGACGCGTCGGAGCGCAGCGTGCCGCGGGTCGCGTGGAAGACGACGAGGCCCGTCGACCCCGAGGCCGCGGGGTCGTGGCGCGCCAGGAGCTGGGCCCCGGTGTTGGACTGGGTCCCCGAGAGCACCACGTTGTCGACGAACGTCCCCCCGACGGCCTTGGAGGCCACGAGCAGCGCCACCGCGGCGAGCAGCCACACCGCCACCACGCGCCCGGGCCGGGCAGCGCTGGCCCGGCCCAGCCCAAAGAGCCAGCCGGTGGACGGCTCGTCGTTCTCACTCGCCACGGGATCGTTCGCACTCGTCACGGTCACGGAAGGGTAGTATGAAGTTTACATGGTGTCAATTTCAGTCCGCGATCGGGGGCCGTCGGGCTCGCCGCGCCCCTACCTGCGCGCCGTCGACCGGCGTCGACAACTGCTCGAGGTCGCCTCGGCGGTGGTGGACCGTGAGGGACTGAGGGCGCTCACGATGAGCCACCTCGCCCACGAGGCCGGGGTCACGCGCCAGCTCGTCTATCAGCACTTCGCCGACCTCGATGCACTCCTGCGCGCCCTCTTGCGCCAGCGCACGGGGGGCTTCCGCGAGGCGATGTCCCGCGCGCTCGAGCGAGGGCGGGCCGGGGACGACCTCCTCGCGCGCGTCGTCGAGGTCGGACTCGCCGCGCCGGCGAATGACCGGCGCCTCATGCGCTACGTCTTCTGCGGCCTCGCCGACGACCAGCCGGCGCTCGGCGGCCTCGTGCGCACCCTGCGCCGACAGGTGACCGACCGATGGCTCACGGTCCTCCACGGGACGACGGCGGTGACCCCGGCCGAGCGCGCCCGGGTCTGGGTCGTCATCATGACGATGTTCACCCTCTGGAGCCTCGAGGACGCCGGCGAGGTCACCGCCCCCGACGCCCTCGAGGTGATGCGCGCGGCGGTGGGCGCGCTCTCGAACCCCTAGCGCGCCCTGAGCCGCTCGATGAGGGCCGGCAGGACCTTGTGGACGTCGCCCACGATGCCGAGGTCGGCGATCTGGAAGATCGGCGCGTCGGGGTCCTTGTTCACCGCGACGATGTTCTTCGAGCCCTTCATCCCCACCATGTGCTGGGTCGCCCCCGAGATGCCACAGGCCAGGTAGACGGTCGGCTTGACGGTCTTGCCGGTCTGGCCGACCTGGCGCGAGTAGGGCACCCAGCCGGCGTCGACGATGGCCCGGCTGGCGCCGGCCGCCCCGTGCAAGAGGCCGGCCAGCTCCTCGATCATCGCGTACGCCGAGACCTCGCCGAGGCCCCGCCCGCCCGAGACCACGACCGCGGCCTCCTCGAGCTGGGGGCCGGTGCGCTCCTCGACGTGGTGGGCCGCGATGGTCGCGGCGTTGGTCGAGCCGAGCTCGCCCGGGGGCGCCGCGACGACCGTCGCCGGCGCGCCGGCGCTCGCCTCGGCGGCAAAGGACTTCGCGCGCACCACCACGATGCCCGGGCCCTCGGCGCTGAAGCGAGCCCGCACGAGAAGCGAGCCGCCGAAGACCGGGTGCTCGGTCACGAGCCCCCCGTCGTCGGCGAGGCCCGTCGCGTTGGTGAGCACGGGCCGGTCCAGTCGGGCCGAGAGCCGTCCCGCGACGTCGCGACCGTCGTAGCTCGCGGGGATGAGGACGGCCCGCGGCGCGCCCCCGCGCTCGACGAGCCCGGCGATCGCCGCGGCGACCGGCACGCCGGGCAGGGCCCCGCCGAGGTCGCCCACGTCGTAGAGGGTCGTCGCCCCGTACTCCCCGGCCGGGCCGGCGAGCGAGCCGCCCGCGCCCCAGGTGACCGCGGCGACCTCGCTCGAGAGCGTGCGCGCGTGGCTCAAGAGCTCGAGCGAGGTGGTGGTGAAGGTGCCCTCGGCCGGTTCGGCGAGGACCCAGATCGGTGCGCTGTCCATGACTCTCCTAGAGGACCTTGATCGACTCGAGGAAGGCGACGATGCGCTCGGCGCCGTCGCCCTCGTCCACGTGCTTCTCGCCGGCCTGGCGGGCCTCGGCGGCGTCGATCGCCACGACCGCCTCGCGCGCGCCCGCCGCGCCCACCGGTCCCGCGAGCCCGAGGTCGGCGACACCGAGCACGTCGACCGGCTTGGACTTGGCGGCCATGATCCCCTTGAACGAGGCGTAGCGGGGCTCGACGACCCCGGCCGTCACGGTCACCACGGCCGGCAGGGGCGCGGTGACCTCGTCGTAGCCGAGCTCGGTCTGACGGCTCACCCGCAGGGTCGAGCCCTCGACCGCGACGGACTTGGCGAAGGTGATCGCGGGCAGCCCGAGCAGCTCGGCCAGCTGGACCGGCATCGTGCCGGTGTAGCCGTCGGAGGACTCGGTCGCGGCGAGCACGAGGTCGAAGGGGTGGCGGGCGATGGCCGCGGCGAGCACCTTGGCGGTCGTGAGGGCGTCCGAGCCGCGCAGCGACTCGTCCGAGACGACCGTCGCGCGGGCCGCGCCCATCGCGAGCGCGCTGCGCACGCCCGCGACGTCGCTGGCCGAGCCCATCGAGACCACGCTCACCTCGCCGCCGCCGGCGGCGTCGACGAGCTGCAGGGCCATCTCCACCCCGTAGGTGTCGGCCTCGTCCAGGATCAACTTGCCGGACCGGTCAAGGTTGTTCGATCCGTCGAACGACTGGGGGGCCGCCGGATCGGGTATCTGCTTCACGCACACCACGATGTCCATGCCCAGCAATCTAGCCCTTACCG
>NCBE01000055.1 GCA_002255565.1 Actinobacteria bacterium 21-73-9 | reverse complement strand
TCACCTCGAAGAGGCGCCGCGCGACGGGCCGCGCGCGCGCGAGGTCGGCGTCGCTGGTGTCCACCGCGGCCTTGGTGAAGTCGAGGTCCCCCTCGCCCACGAGGCCGGCCAGGGGGCCCGCGAAGGAGCCCGGCGCGCCCTCGGGCGCCACCCCGCCGAGCTCGAGCTCGACGAGGAGACGGGAGAAGGCGAGGTACGTCGCCGCGCCGCGCTCGAGGGCGCGCCGGCCGCTCGAGGTCGGTGACCCCTTCTTCAGGTGACGGAAGAAGACGTCCTCCAAGACGTCGCGCTCCCGCTCGGCCGGCTCCTCGGGCTCATCCCCGCCGACGAGGTCGTCCCAGCGGGCCGCCCGGCGCTCGAGGTAGGAGCGCACGAGGAGGGGCTCGACCGCGTAGCCCTCCCACCACAGGCGCCACGCCAGCTCGTCGAACTGACGGGTCGTCGCGCGCAGCTCGGCGACGCGGGCCACGCGCTCGGCCGTGCCCGATGGGAAGGCGCCGTCGCTCGGGGCCGGCACCAGCCGGCGCCGGTGCAGCCGGTCGAGCTGCTCGGGGGAGATCGCGTGGCCGAGGGCGCGCACGTACTCGACGACGTCGCTCGGGTCCTCGCCGGGCCCGGTGTTCGGACCGGTGGGCACGTACCGAGGGTATCCCTCCCACCCGCGCCCGGGGGGGACGGACCGGCCGGGCGCTTGCCCGAGCCGGCACCTACACTTCGCTCGATCGCGAAGGGGGGTTCGCGTGGGTCCTCATCGAGTGGCGCGCCTCGTCGGCCCGACGGTCGCCGCCGTCCTCGTCCTCACCCTCGTCGTCGCACCCCCGGCGTCGGCGAGCGGGTCGTGGCGCGCGATCACCGAGCTCGGCCCCACCGAGCCGAGCCGGGTCGCCTGCTCGTCGTCGACGTGCCTCGCGATCGCCAACGCGTCGATCGACTTTGCGGGTGCGACGGGTCCCTGGAAGGTCCCGTACACGGTAAAGGGCTCGGGCACCTCGAGCACGTTCTTCACCGACGTCGCCTGCGACGGCTCGCTCTGCGTCGCCGTCGCCAACTCGACCGGGACCCTGCGGGGCCGGAGGGTGACCGGCCCCGACGCGTTCGTGACGACGACCGGCGGCCGGCACTGGGGCGGCCACGCGCTCGCCAAGGTCCGGGGGGCGACCTCGACCCAGGTCCTCGACGTCGCCTGCGGTAGCCCAACGTCGTGCCTGGCCGTGGGCTCCTACTACGGCCCGACGAGCTCGGGCGGGGTGGCCTGGTCGACCGACGACGCCGGGGCCACCTGGTCGGGCCCACTCCTGCCGAGCGGGGTTCTCAGCGATCCCCTCGCCTGCACGGGCGCGCCGCAGTGCGTGATGGCGAGCGGCGCGATCGAGGTGACGACGACGGGGGCCGGGGGCTTCCGGGCGGTCACCGCGCCCCACCCGTGGGGATCGCGCACCTCGGCCTTCCAGAGCGTGGCGTGCGCGGACCGGTCGGCGTGCGTCGTGGCCGGCTACGCCACGCCCTCGGGCCAGCCGTGCCGGTCCCGCTCGTGTCTCCCGGTGCTGCTCGCCTCGCCCGACGGGCGCCACTGGAGCGCCGTCACCCTCCCGCGCTCCCTGACGGGTCAGCTCGTCCAGGTGGGCTGCGCGTCGGCGACGAGGTGCGTGGCCGTCGGCGACGCGCCGAGCTCGAACCCCCTGGGCGGGACGAGCCTCGTGGTGCGCGGCGCGATCGGCTCGCCCTGGTCGGCGCTGACCCTCCCGCGACCCGCCACGGGCCAGTGGATCGGCGCCTCGGGCGTCGGCCGCACCACCCAGGGTCAGTGCCGCACCGGCGACCTCTACGACCGTCGCGACGGCCAGAACTTCCCCTACACGATGGCCGGTCCCGCGTGAGCCGCCCCGCGCCCACGCGCTCGCGCCGGGTCGCCGTCCTCGCGGCGCTCGCCGCGACGGCGCTCGCGCCGGCCGCCCCGGTGGGCGCGGCGCGGATCGGTCACGCGATCCCGTCGTGCCTGCGCGGCACGTGGCGCGAGGTCGGCGAGGTCGAGACGATCAGCTACGAGGGCCGCCCCCTCACGCTTCGCGGCGACGCCGGTCGCACCCTCACCTTCTCCGCCGCGGGGCGCGAGGTCGCGAGCTACGCCCACGCCACGGCGCTACGCGGTGTCGTAGGGGGACGGCCCTACGTGGTCCGACTGCGCGGGTCGATCGTCTACACCGTCGCCGTGCACAAGAACACGTTGGACTTCCTTTCGACGCGTCCCGAGTCCCTGCGCGTCACCGAGACGTTCGCCGGGCACGACGTGCACCTGGTCGCGCCGACCTCGACGCCACCGGTGACCTTCACCTGTTCGGCCCGTCGCCTCGTCCAGGCGGGCGGCGGCTACCGCGGGACCTTCGTGCGCGTGGGCTGATCAGTCGGCGTGGGAGCCGACGAGCGCGCGGGCCACGGCCTCCACCGCGCCGGCGACCGCGGGCACGACGGCCGGGTTGAAGACGGTCGGCACGATGTAGTCGGCCGAGAGCTCGCTCTCGCTCACCACCTCGGCGATGGCCCGGCCCGCGGCGACCTCGACGGCCTCGGTGACCTTGGTCGCCCCGGCGTCGAGCAGGCCGCGGAAGATGCCCGGGAAGGCCAGCACGTTGTTGATCTGGTTCGGCTCGTCGCTGCGCCCGGTCGCCACGACCCGCGCGTGGCGCCGGGCCATCGCCGGGTCGATCTCGGGGTCGGGGTTCGCGAGCGCGAAGACGATGGCGTCGTCGGCCATGAGCGCGAGGTGCTCCTCACCGATCACGTTCGGGCCCGAGACGCCGATGAAGACGTCGGCGCCGCGCATCGCCTCGCGCAGGTCGCCGCGACGACCGTCGACGTTAGTGTGCTCGGCGACCCAGCGCCGCTCGGCGTCGAGGGCGGGGTCGGCCGCGTCGAGGATGCCGTGGTGGTTGAGGGCGATGACGTCGCCCACCCCCTCGGCGAGCAGGAGCCGGGTGATCGCCACGCCGGCCGCGCCGATGCCCACGATCGCCACGCGCACCGCGTCGAGGGGCTTGCCCACGACCTTGAGCGCGTTGAGGAGGGCGGCGTAGACCACGGTCGCCGTGCCGTGCTGGTCGTCGTGGAAGACGGGGATGTCGAGCGCGTCGCGCAGGCGACGCTCGATCTCGAAGCAGCGCGGGGCCGCGATGTCCTCGAGGTTGATCCCGCCGTAGACCGGGGCGATCGCCTGGACGATTCCGACGATCTCGTCGACGTCCTGGGTGGCCAGGCAGACCGGCCACGCGTCGATCCCGGCGAAGCGCTTGAAGAGCAGGGACTTGCCCTCCATCACCGGCAGGGCCGCCTCGGGGCCGATGTTGCCGAGCCCGAGCACCGCCGACCCGTCGGTCACGACGGCGACGGCGTTGCGCTTGATGGTGAACTTGCGCGCGAGGTCGACGTCCTTGGCGATCGCGCTGCAGATCCGCGCGACCCCCGGCGTGTAGGCCATCGAGAGGTCGTCGCGGGTCTTGAGGGGTACCTTCGCCTCGGTCCCGATCGTGCCGCCCAGGTGCAGCAGGAAGGTCCGGTCGCTCACCGCGTGGACGTGCGCGCCGTCGACCCCGTCGACCGCCCCGCGCAGCACCTCGGCGTGCCCCTCGTCGCTCGCGTTGCACGTGACGTCGATCACCGTGTGGCCCTCGATCGGCTCGACGACGTCGAGGGCCGTCACGAGCCCGCCGGCCGCGCTCACCGCGGTCGCGACGGCCGGCACGGCCGAGGCGTTGGTGAGGATCACGCGCATGGTGATCGAGTAGGAGGCGCTGGGAATGCTCATGGTCGTCCCTTCCGAGTCCGTCGGTACCGCCCCCCGCGCGAATCCTAAACCCGCCGGCAAGCGGGCTCGGGAGCGAACGGCCCCGCCACGACGCGCTGTAGGGTCGCGGTGAGAAGGAGGAGTCATGCCCGACGACGCGCCCCGCTACGGCCAGCCCGGAGGATCGACCTTCCCCATGACGACGGCCTTCACCTTCGCCGAGTACGAGGTCGAGCGCACCCTGGGCACCGTCTTTGGGGTCGTGGTGCGCTCGATCGGCGTGGCCCGCGGCATCGGCGCCGGCCTCAAGGCGCTGGCCGGCGGCGAGGTCGGCCAGTTCACCGCCCTCGTCGAGGACACCCGGCGACACGCCCTCGACCGGCTGATCGAGAACGCCCAGCTCCTTGGCGCCCAGGGCCTCGTGGGGGTGCGCTTCGACTCCTCGGACATGGGAAACGGATTGACCGAGGTCGTCGCCTACGCCACGGCGGTCAGCTTCAGGGCCTGATGTTCGCGCTCGTCGTCCTCGCCATCCTCGCGGTCTTCGCGATCGTCAGCCTCTCCACGCGCCGACACGGGGAGACGACCCGTCCCGATCCGACGTGGCGCTCGACCGACGAGGTCTTCAAGGATCCCTCCACGGGGCGCACGATGCGGGTCTGGCTCGACGCGAAGGACGAGCGCCACTACGTACCCGAAGGGCGCTAGCGCCCGCCTCGGCCACGGGTCGAGGACCCGTTCGGCCCGCCGCGAGCCGCCCGACCCGACGGCGGGCCCGGGGCGTCCAAGGGACCAGGCTAGGGCCCGTTAGCGTCGCCTCGTGGAGAGCCGCGCCGACGTCACCCGCGGACACCTCCTCGCCGACGCCCTCGAGATCGCCCGCTCCCTCGAGCGCCTCGACCTCGGGGCCGCCGTCGCCGAGCGCCTCGCCGAGGCCGGCGTCCCCGGGTCGACCGGCGGGCCCGTCGACCTCGTCGGGGTGGGCAAGGCGGCACCGGAGCTCGTGCGCGCCGCCCGTCGGGCCCTTCGCGCCCGGGTGGGCCGGGTCCTCACGATCGCCGAGGCGCCCGGCGAGGGCGTCGTCGTCGGCGACCACCCCCGGCCCGGGACCCGGAGCCTGGCGGCCGGCGCCCGACTCCTCGACTTCCTCGAGGCCGGCAGCGCCAGCGCCCTCACGCTCTTCCTCGTCTCGGGGGGCGCCTCGAGCCTCGCCGTGGCGCCCGTGGCCCCGGTCGCCGTGGAGGACCTGGCGGCCCTCTTCGACGCCGCGACGGCCCGGGGGGTCGACGTCGTCGCCTTGAACCGGCTGCGGGCCGCGGTCTCGTGGCTCGGGGGCGGGGCCGTCCTGGAACGCGTGCGCACGGCGGCCTCGCTCGCCCTCGTCCTCGTCGACGTCGTCGTCGGCGGGGCCCCGTGGGTCGCCTCGGCGCTCACCTACGACTACCGGCCCGACGACGCCGAGGTCGCCGAGCTCCTCGAGGCCGTGGGGCTGACCGGCTCGCCCCTCGCCGCGCGCGTGCGCGAGGCCGCGGCCACCCGGCGCGCCGCCCTCGGCCCGCCGGGTGGCCACGCCAACCTCGTCCTGCTCGAGCCCGGCGACTGGCGCGCGGCGGCGCACGAGGCGGCCAGGCGCCTCGGCTACGACGTCGTCGACCTCGGGTCCGCTCTCGGGGTCTCGCCCGAGCGCCTCGTCGCGGCGGTCGCCGGCGCCCTCGAGCGTCCGAGCGATCGGCCCGTCTGCGTGCTCGGCGTCGGCGAGACGACCCCCGAGCTCGGCGACGCCCCCGGGCGCGGCGGGCGCTGCCAGGAGTGGTGCGCGCTCGTCGCGCCCGTACTCGCGCGCGCTCGTGGTCCGGCCCTCGCCCTCGGCTTCGCCTCCGACGGCCGGGACCACGAGCGCGGCGTCGGGGGCGCGTGGAGCGACGACACGACGGTGGCGCGCGCGCGGAGCCGCGGCCTCGACCTCGCGGGAGCGCTCGCGCGCCACGACACCCACGAGCTGCACGCCGCCCTCGGACAGCTCCTCGAGGGGGGCCACACCGGGTGGAACCTCTGTGACCTCTACCTCGTGGTGGCGGGGCCGTCGACGCCCTCGGCGCAGAAGTCGCCGCCGACGTAGAGCCGCCCGATCTCTCCCCCGCCGAGGCCGGCGTCGTCGTAGCGCGCGGCGTCGTCGAGGGGACGGTACCCGATCGCCTCGGCCCCCGCCGTGGAGGTGATCGCGTCGCGGTTGGCCGAGACGGCCCAGACGACGGCGAAGCCCGGCGCCGGGGCGCTCAGCGCCGCCTCGACCACCCGGGTCAGGTCGCCCGGCGAGAGCCAGCTCCACCGGTGGCGCCACTCGCTCGGCCGCTCGCGGAACGAGCCGATGCGCAGGCACACCACCTCGAGCCCGTGGCGGTCGTGGTAGAGGCGCGCGAGGGTC
This sequence comes from Actinobacteria bacterium 21-73-9, assembly GCA_002255565.1. Taxonomy (GTDB): domain Bacteria; phylum Actinomycetota; class Acidimicrobiia; order Acidimicrobiales; family RAAP-2; genus RAAP-2. The sequence goes on along the minus strand of NCBE01000055.1, from coordinate 17,308 downwards.
TCGGCCGCCGCCTTGGAGGCGCCGTAGTAGGTGTCCGGACGCAACGGGTCGTCCTCCGCGAGCCGGGTCGTCGCGGTGAGCGGGGTGCGCCCCAGCACGTGGTGGCTGCTCGCGAGCACGACCCGGGCGCAGCCCGCCCCGAGGGCCGCCTCGAGGACTCGACGCGTCCCGTCGACGTTCACCCGCTGGTAGTCCGACCAGGCGTACCCGGGCGTCGAGAGGCCCGCGAGGTGCACCACGGCGCTCGTCCCGCGAAGCGCCGCCGCGAGGGCCGCCTCGTCCTCGAGCGCGCCCTCGACGACCTCGTCGGCGGGGGCGGGAGACCCCGGGAAGGGGACGCGGTCGAAGAGGCGTAGACGCCACCGCGCCCGATCGAGCGAGGCGACGAGGCGACCTCCGACGGCCCCCGAGGACCCGGTGAGAAGGACCGTCGTGGTCAGCGCACACCTCCTAGCCCGCGCGCAGCGAAGAGTAACGTACGCCCCTGTGACGGCGACACCCCCAGAGGCGACACGAGGGGCGACACGAGGGGCGACGCGCGTGGGCTTCGCCGGGATGGGCACGATGGGCGCCCCGATGGCGGCGAACCTCGCGCGCGCCGACTTCGCTCTCACCGTCTGGAACCGCACGCCCGGCCGCGACCAGGCGCCCGTCGCCCTCGGAGCCCGACAAGCCGACAGCCCAGCCGGGCTCGGCGCGGGCAGCGACGTCGTCGTGCTCTGTCTCACCGACGCGCCCCAGGTGGACGAGGTCCTCTTCGGGCGCGGGCTCGCCGACGCGCTTCGCGCGGGCGCGGTTGTCGTCGACTGCTCGACCACGAGCCCCCTCGCCGCCCAGCGCGTCGCGGCGGCCCTCGCCGAGCGGGGGGTGGGCTTCGTGGACGCGCCGGTGACCGGCGGCTCCGAGGGGGCCGAGAAGGGCACCCTCACGATCCTGTGCGGCGGCGCCGACCACGACGTCGCCGCCGTCTCGCCGGTGCTCTCGGCCATGGGCACGACGCTCACCCACCTCGGCCCCGTCGGGGCCGGCCAGTGGGCCAAGGCGGTCAACCAGGTGATCCTCGCCGGCACCTACCTCGCCGTCGCCGAGGGGGTGACCCTCGCGATGAAGTCCGGGCTCGACGCGTCGGCCGTCGTGGCGGCCCTCACCCGGGGCGCCGCCGGCTCGTGGGTTCTCGAGAACCGCAGCGCCCGCATGATCGCCGACGACTACCCCCTCGGGTTCAAGATCGAACTGCACCGCAAGGACCTCGGGATCGCCCTCGAGCTCTCGCGCGCGCTCGGGGCGGTGCTGCCGGTCACCGCGCTCGCCGCGACCCTCGAGGACGGACTCGTCGCCGAGGGCCACGGCGGCGACGACAACTCGGCCCTCGCCCGGCCGATCCGGCGGCTCTCGGGCCTCTAGCCCACCTGGGGCAACGGGCCGGACTCGCCGGGGCGGGCGGCCACGGCCTCGACGTCGCGCAGTCGGCGCATCGCCCAGAGCAGCGCCAGGGCGTTGGCCGCCTCGCCGGCGCCGACCCACCACCCCCAGGACGAGGCGCGCATCGCCAGCACCGCGACGACCAGGGCCAGCTCGACGGCGATCACCGTCAGGCTCGCCACCGCCCACCAGCCGTACTCGTAGGCGGCGGCGACCATGGTCGGCGCCGCCGCCCGGCCCCGGCGCCAGAAGAGGTCGAGCACCTGGCGCTTCTCGCGCCAGGTGCACGCCCGGTAGTGGTCGAGCCTCACGGGCTCAACCTAACCCCTAGGCCCGGCGCACCTGCACGTCGCCCGAGACCGAGCGGACCTTGAGGGTGACCGGCCGCTCGCCGCCCTCGCCGGTGGCCCCGTCGAGGGCGATCTGGCTGGAGACCTGGCCCGAGACCGAGCGCACGTCGAGCTCGACGAGCAGGCCCGAGCGCACCTCGACGACCACGTCCCCCGAGACGTTGCCGACGTCGATGCGCCCCGGCGCCACGACCGACGCCGAGACGTCGCCCGACACGCTCTGGACGCTGAGGTCGCCCTCGAGGGCCCCGACCCGCACGGCACCCGACACGAGCTTCGCGCTGACCGGACCGACCACGCGGCCGAGGTCGAGCTCGCCCGAGGCCGTCTGGACCTTGACTTGTCCCTCGACGCTCGCCAGGCGCACGTCGCCCGAGGCGCTCGCGACCTCCGCCCCGGCGAGGGTGGCGTCGGCGACGAGGTTCCCCGAGGCGGTGCGCAGGCGCACTCGCGCGTCGCGCGGCACGGCCACCTCGACGTCGACGTCGTTGCGGGCGTAGCCGATCATGCCCTTGAGGGCGCGCCCGAGGCCCTTGCCCTTGTCGGTGCCCAGACCCTTCATCACCTTGGTGTCGATGCTCAGCCGGTTGGCCGCCGCGTCGTAGGCGCACTCGACCCGCTCGAGGCGGGTCGCCGGATCGGCGTCGGTCGTCGTGAGCCGGACGGTGCCCGCCTCGCCCTCGATCAGGTGGACGTCGCCCGAGGCCGTCGTCACCTCGATCTCGACCCCCTCTTTCAGCTCGAAGTGCTCGACCCGGGCCGCCGGGGCGACCTCGCTCAGTTCTCCCATGTCAACTCCTTCCTCTCCCTCGAAGCTCCTGGGCCCCTCGTGGGCCCGGGTGCTCGAGGCTCTCTGCGACCTCGCGCGCCAGTGCGCGCACCATCCAGCTGTTCGTCGAGGCGCCCCGGCGCTGGGCCTCGCGCTCGATGCGCGCCTTGAGCTCATCGGGCAGGCGCAGCGCGAAGCGGGCCGTCAGGTCCCCCGCCGCGTCCGGGTGGGGCTCGCCGGTGGTGACGGGCCGGGTGAGGGTCACGTCGTCACCGGCCAGGGTCACCACCAGGGTCGGACGTTCACCCGGACGGTTCGCCTCGGCCACCACCACGTCGAGGGCCTCGAGGAGGCGCGCGCGCAGCGCCGGCGCGAGTGCGTCGGCGAGGCCCGCCGCGATCCGCGCCGTGGTCTCGTCACCGAGGGCCCCGAGGCGACCGAGGTCCTCGCGCACCGCCTCGACGAAGTGTGATATCCGCATGACATCACTGTAGCATCATATCGCTATCGAGGCAACCCGTCCCTCGGCGCCGACCCGGGTCCCCCGCGCTGGCGGGGCGCGTGCGCGGACGAGGGGCCCGTCCGCCCTCGTCCAGGGCGCGGCGACCCGCCAACCCCGTCGGGCCGTCGGGGTGGAGAATCGTCAGCGCGCCAGGGCCGCCGCGATCCGCGCGAGCGCCGACGGCGTGCGCGCGCCCCACCAGAAGAGGTCGCGGCCGTCGAGGAAGAGCACCGGCGCCACCGACTCGAGCTCGGTGCGGTGGCGCTCGGCGAAGGGGTAGGGCTCGCTCGGCGCGACCACCCGGTCGGGCGAGGCGTCCCGGACCTCGTCGAGGGTGAGGGCCGGGTAGGGCCCCCGGTCGCGGGGGACGACCTCGACGCCCACGCGCTCGAGCAGCGACGCGCCGTAGGTGCCCGGCCCGAGGAACCGCCACGGCCGGCGCCAGATGACGACGACGGCCCGCGTCGTCGGCGGCCGCGGCGGACCGAGCGCGAGTCGGGGGCGGGGGACACCGAGTGCGTCGGCCAGTCGAGCCGTCTCGGGGTCGACGTCGGTGACGTCGCGCACCGCGAGGGCCAGGACGTTGAGCCCGCGCGCGCGCAGCGCCGCGTAGTCCTCTCGCCGGTTCTCCTCCTCGTCCATCACGACGAGGTCGGGCCCCAGGGCCGCGACGCGCTCGACGTCGGGGTCCTTCGTCCCCCCGACGGCCGCGATCCCGCGCGCGTCGCAAAAGCGCGTCACCCCGACCGGGACCACCCCCCAGGCGGCGAGCGTCTCGGTCACCGAGGGGACGAGCGACACCACCCGCACGTCGCTACAGGTTCTCCTCGAACTCGTGCACGACCGCGTGGCGGTCCTCCTTCGCGGGCATGTCGAAGTAGGGGTTGCGCTGGGCCCAGTAGTAGGCCATCGGGATCAGCCCGAGGGCCATCGACCCGAGGCCGACCCACAGGTCGGTGTTGGTGAGCGTCGGGATGACCTTGATGAACATCACCCCCATGAAGACCGCCCCCACCAAGGGCCATAGACCCATGAAGACGAAGTTCGACGCCGAGCGGAAGATCTGGCGCCGGTAGAGGACGACGACGGCGAGCCCCGCGAAGCAGTAGTAGATCGCGATCTGCAGGCCGATGGAGTTGACCCCGGCGGTGAGGATGTTGGCGATCGAGCCGAAGGACTGGGAGCCCACGAAGAGCGCGAGCGAGATCACCATCACCGTGATCGTCGCCACGAGCGGGGTCTTCGCGTTCGGTGCGATCCGCCCGAGGGCCTTGGGCAGGGTGTGGTCGCGGCCCATGGCGAAGAGGGTCCGGGTGACCTGGATGAGGGTCGTCTCGAGAGTGGCCACCGTCGAGAGGATCACCGAGATGACGATGAGCTTGCCCCCCGTGCCGTGCCACACCTTCTGGCCGAGCACGCTCAGGATGTCGGCCGCGTTGTTCGGGTTGGAGAGGGCGTGGGTCGTGAGGACCATGTTCGTCGCGACGGTGAACACCTCGAAGAGCAAGAAGACCACGACGATCCCGATCTCCTCGTTGAGGTTCGCCGTGACGTCCCAGCCCCAGTAGTAGAAGGCGGCCACCAGCGCTCCGGCGAAGAAGCCCGAGGAGCCGTGGAAGATCCCCGGCGAGAACCAGTGCCACGTGAAGGGGTTGGCGTGGGCGTGGAAGATCGCGAGCAGGGCGAAGAGCACCAGCAGGGCCAGCTCGATCGTCGACATGATGATCTGCACGGTGACCGTCACGGTCACCCCGGCGGCGACGGCGGCGACCATCAAGAGGAAGAAGACACAGCCCACGAGGGTCACGAGAAGTTTGTTCGACGCCAGCGAGTTGGAGAAGAGCGACACCAGGTTCGACCCGACCGGCAGCGTCGCGATCACCATGAAGATCAGGGCCGAGACGACGAGGGCCCACCCCGAGAGGTACCCGAGCGCCGGGTGCAGCGCCCGGCGCACCCAGGAGTAGCTGGCGCCGGCGTTGGTCTCGACGCGCCCGAGGTAGGAGAAGGCGAAGACGATGCCGAACATCGCGACGCCGCAGTACAGCAGGGCCGCCGGCCCGCCGAAGCCGACGGCGCCAAAGAGCACGGCCGTCGTGCCGGCGATCGAGTAGGCGGGCGCCACCCCCGCGACCCCCATGATGACCGAGTCGAAGAGGCCGAGGACCCCGGCCTTGAGGCTGTGCTCGTGCGCCGGCGCCGCCGGCGTCTCCAGGGCCTCGCTCATGGCTATCGCTCTCCTTCGGCGACGGGCGCCGCGTCCGGCCCGTCGGCGACGAGTCCCGGCGCACGTTATACACGCTCCACGGTTCCCGGAGGGCCCGTTCCTCCCCGGTAATCTGGATGAATCACCGGGCCTCGCGGTGCGGCGCCGTGGGGCCCGCGGCGCGACCGCCCACGACCGAGAGACGACCGTGGCACTGATCCAGAGATTCGACGAGTCCGGGGCACCGCCCATCACGGCCTCGGAGATCAAGCACCGCTGGATCGAGTTCCACCGCCAGGTCCGGCTCATGTCGGGCACCCGGCTCCAGCGCACGGCCGGGCGCATCCTCGGCGAGAACACCCTTCGCTACAAGGCGGCCCGGGCCGTCTTCGGCCCGCCGCTGCGGGCGCTGCGCAAGCTGCGCGGCGAGCGGGCCGAGAGGCGCCGCGTGGAGAAGCTGATCGCCCGGCGCGAGGACGTCGTCTTCCCGGTCAACTACCGGCCCCGCGTCGTCGACTACGGGGCCGAGCTGGCCGCCCTCGCGACGGACCTGGCGGACGTGCACGTGGCGGTCGTCGACCCCGCGCGCCCGCCCGCCGAGACCGTCGCCGCCCTCAACGAGGCCCTCAACTCCACCGCGGCCGAGTGGCTCCTCGTCGCCGACGCCACGGCGAGCGAGGAGGAACGCCGCTACAGCGCGACCCTCCTCCTCGCGGCCACCGCGCCCGGGGTGGACGTCGTCTACGCCGACGAGGCCGGCCCCCACCCCTTCGCCCCCCTCCTCAAGCCCCCCGCGGCCGGCCCGCACACCCTGTTGAGCTACGACGTCGTCGGCCGCCCGGCCCTCGTACGCGTCGAGACGGCGTTCGCGGCCGGGGGGTTCCGGGCCGAGGCCGGCGTCGCCTTCGAGCACGACCTCTACCTGCGCCTGAGCGAGGCGGGTCGCGCCTTCACCCACGTGACCCGGGTGCTGCCGGCCGGCCGGCCGGCGTCGGCCTTCGAGGACCCGCGCCTGGGCGAGGACACGGCCGCGGTCGTGCGCGAGGCGCTCGAGCGACGGGGCTGGAAGGGGACGGTGAGCGCCGACCGGCTGAACGGGCTCGTCCACTGGACGCTCGCCGCGCCCGACCCGGCGCCGCGGATCGACATCGTCATCCCCACGCGTGACCGCATCGACCTGGTGGACCGGTGCCTCAAGTCGATCGAGGAGATCACGACCTACCCCAACTACGACGTCATCATCCTCGACAACGACTCCGCCCAGGCCGAGTCGAAGGCCTACTTCGCCGAGACCCCCTACCGGGTCGTGCCCTGCCCCGGGCCGTTCAACTACGCCAAGATCGTCAACCGGGGCGTGGCCCACTCCGACGCCGACTACGTGGTCACGCTCAACAACGACACGGTCGTCGTGACCCCGGACTGGCTCGAGCGGCTCATCGCCCTGGCGGCCCTGCCCGACGTGGGGATCGTGGGGGCCTGCCTGCTCGACCAAGACGGCAAGCGCGAGCACGAGAGCATCGTCGTCTCGCCCTACCCCCAGCACCTGCGCACCGACTCGAACTACCCCCACGTGGACTACTTCTCGCGCGCCACCAAGGACGTGGCGGCGGTCACCGGCGCCGTCCAGATGGTGGAGCGCGCCCTCTGGGAGAGCCTCGGGGGCATGGACGAGGAGCTCTCCGTCGTGATGAACGACGTGGACATCTGCCTGCGTGCGCTCGTCGAGGGCCGCTACACCGTCTACACCCCCGACGTGCGCCTCTACCACCACGTCGGCTCCTCGCGCGGCCGGCTCGACCCGATCGAGAACCGCAACCGGTTCATCCGCCGCTGGGACGTCTTCGGGACGTTCCGCGACCCCTTCTTCCCCGAGGCGGTCGTCCTGCTCGGGGAGAAGATGTTCTACCTGCCCCGCCAGCCCGGCTCCGGGCGGGCGCCCTTGTAGCCTGAGACGGTGACCTCGGCCCGGGCGCGCGTCGCCGACCTCATCCGCCGCGTCCCGCCCCCGGTCTGGCCCCTGGTGGCGATCGTGTTCGTGGTGCTGCTCGGCAACGGGATGTTCGTGCTGCGTCTGGCGAACAACGACCCGATCTCGTGGACCGCGGGGATCTCCCACCAGCTCTGCCGGATCACCTGCGGGCGCCCGATGATCGACCCGAACGTCGGCTTCGTCACGGTGGCCGAGGGCCACCTCGCCGCGATGGACCTGCTGCACGGCCACTGGCCCTGGTGGAACTACTTCGAGGGCCTCGGCCAGCCCCTCCTCGGCGAGATGCAGTCGGCCGCCTTCTTCCCGCTCACGCTGCTCTTCGCGCTCAACTCGGGGCTCTTGTGGTTCCACGTCGTGCTCGAGGTCATCGCCGGGGTCTCGACCTACTACCTCGCCCGGCGCCTGTCGGTGCCGATGCTCGCGGCGACCGGCGTCGCGATGGTCTTCGCGCTCAACGGGACCTACGCCTGGCTGGGCAACGCCGTGCTCAACCCGGTCGCCTTCTTGCCGATGCTGCTGCTCGGCATCGAGATGATCCTCGACTCGACCACGAGCGCCACCCAGCGCGGGTGGTACGTCGCGGCGATCGCGTTCGCCCTGTCGCTCTACGCGGGCTTCCCCGAGGTGGCCTACCTCGACGGCCTCTTCTGCCTGGCTTGGGCCGTGGTGCGGGTCTTCTCGCTGCCCTCGGCGCGCCGGCCCCGCGCCCTGCGCCGCCTGGCCACGGGGGGCGTCGTGGGCGTCGTGCTCTCCCTGCCGGTCCTCGTGCCCTTCGAGGACTTCTTGAAGGTCGCCTACATCGGCAGCCACACGGCGGCGGTCGACGGGATCAGCCGGCTGCCGGGCTACACGCTCTCGATGTTCTTCGACCCCTACGTCTACGGGACGATCTTCTCCAACCCCAACGTCGCCAACGCCTGGGCCGGGATCGGGGGCTACCTCACCACGACCACCCTGGTGCTCGCCTTCGTGGGGCTCTTCGGCGCCCGCCACCGGCCCCTGCGGGTCCTGCTCGCGCTCTGGAGCGTCCTCGGCCTCGCCGGGGCGCTCGACCTCGCGCGCACGCGCGACCTGTGGAACCTGATCCCCCTGGTGAGCTCGTCGTCGTTCCCGCGCTACATCATGCCGAGCGTGGAGATCGCGGTCGTGGTGCTGGCCGCCCTCGGCTTCGCCGACCTGATCGCCCAGGCCCGGGCCCGACGGCTCCTCGCGACGGGCACGGTCGCCACGACTCTCCTCATCGCCTACTGCGCGCTCGCGGCGCGCTCGCACAACGCGGGGGTCGTGCTCACCCACAAAGACGCCGTCATCCAGATCGGCCTCGACCTGCTGCCCTTCATCGCCCTGGCGCTGTTGGCGGTCGTCTCGTTCCTCGCCCTCTCCTCGCGCTGGCGGGTGGTGCCGTGGCTGCTCGCGGTGATTATGGCCGGTGAGGCCGTGGTGCTCTTCTTCGTCCCCACGGCCGAGTCACCCAAGCAGATCACGATCGACACCGCGCCCATCGCCTACCTCCAGACCCACCAGGGCGAGGGGCGGTTCTTGGACCTCGCGGTCCTCTACCCGAACTGGGGGACGTACTTCTCCCTGAACGAGCTCTCGGCGATCGACCTGCCATCCAGGACCGCCTCTACCCCGGGCTCACCCCGGGCAACCAGTTCACCGTGAAGGGCGGCATGACCGGCATCGTCGCGCTCGAGGACCAGGTCGTCAAGCACTTCAAGAACTACGAGGCGGCCGGGGTGAAGTACCTGCTCATGAACACCCGGGTCCCGATCGACCCGCGCCTCACCCGCCTCGGGGTGCGCAAGGTCTTCTCCGACCCGGTGGGGCTCGCCACCATCTACGCCATGCCCCACCCGCGGCCCTTCTTCTCCACGACCAACCCGTCGTGCACCGTGTCGAGCACCAACCCCGACCAGGCGACCGTCCACTGCACGAGCGCGACGACCCTGACCCGCCTGGAGCTCTCGATGAAGGGCTGGAGCGCGACGGTGAACGGGACGGCCACGCCGCTCACCACCCTCGACGGCGTCTTCCAGCAGGTCGCCGTCCCGGCCGGCACCTCGACCGTGACCTACCGGTTCCTCCCGCCCCACGAGCACCTGGCGTTGCTGGCCGGCTTCCTCGGCATGCTCTTCCTCCTCGGGTCGGTCGTCAACGAGCGCCGGCGCTTCGTGCCACGCTGGCCCGGGCGCGGGTCCCACGCGTCGCGACGGTGAGCGCGGGAGGCTCGATGGGACGGATCGACGACATCGACCTCACCAAGTCCCTCTCGAAGGAGGAGTCCGAGAAGCGGGTCCTCGCGGGCCAGCGCCGGCTCACCCACCTGCGCCTCCTCACGGCCGGGCTGCTCGCGCCCCACCAGCTCGGCCCGGGCGTCGCCGTTCTCTTCGAGGGCTTCGACGCGGCCGGCAAGGGCGGGGCCATCCGGCGCCTCACGGGCGGCCTCGACCCCCGCCACGTCCTCGTGCGCCCGGTCGCCGCGCCGACCGCCGAGGAGCTGCGCCACCACTTCCTCTGGCGCTTCAGCCGCGACGTCCCCGGGCGCGGAGAGATGACGGTCTTCGACCGCTCCTGGTACGGCCGGCTCCTCGTCGAGCGGGTCGAGGACCTCATCGACGACAAGACGGCGAAGCGCTCGGCCGAAGAGATCGTCGAGTTCGAGCGGATGCTCGTCGACGACGGCGCCACCATCGTCAAGATCTGGCTGCACGTCTCGGCCGCCGAGCAGCTGCGGCGCTTCGAGGAGCGCGCCCAGAACCCCCTGAAGCAGTGGAAGCTGACCGAGGACGACTGGCGCAACCGCGAGGGCCGCGCGGCGTACCTCAGGTGCCTCGCCGACATGGTCGAGTGGACCGACCACGCCCACGCCCACTGGGACCTCATCGCGGCCGAGGACAAGCACTACGCCCGGGCCGCCGTCATCGAGACCATCATCGAGCGCTGGACCAAGGACCTCGAGCGCCGCGGCGTCGAGATCCCGCCCTCGCGCGGCGCGGACTACCTCGCGTGAGCGGCCGCTACGGCATCACGGTCCCCTTCGACGGGGTGACCCTGCCCGAGCACCGCGACTGGTACCGCCGCCTGGCCGACCTCGGCTACACCGACGTCTGGTCGGCCGAGGTCGACGGCGCCGACGGGATGACCCCCCTGGCACTGGCGGCGGTGACCGAGCCTCGCCTGCGCCTCGGGGTCGCGGTGGTGCCCGCCTTCACCCGCGGCCCGGGCCTCCTCGCCATGACGGCCGCGGCGATGGGCGAGCTCTCCGAAGGGCGCTTCACCCTGGGTCTCGGCGCCTCCTCCCCCGCGGTCGTCGAGCGCTGGAACGCCGTCCCCTTCGACCGGCCCTACGCGCGTACGCGCGACACGCTGAGGTTCTTGCGCAGGGCCCTCGCCGGTGAGCGCGTCGATGAGCCCTTCGAGACCTTCGCCGTCAAGGGCTTCCGGCTCTCCCGGCCGGTCACCCACGTACCCGAGATCTTCCTCGCGGCCCTGCGTCCCGGCATGCTGCGCCTCGCCGGGCGCGAGGCCGACGGCGCGATCCTCAACTGGCTCGGGGCCGACGACGTCGCGCGCTGTCGGGCCGAGGTCGGCGCCGGAACGATCGTGGCTCGACTCTTCGTGGTGCCGACCGACGACGCCGACCTCGCCCGGCGGGTGGGGCGGCGCATGATCTCGTCGTACCTGACGGTGCCGGCCTACGCCGAGTTCCACCGCTGGCTCGGGCGCACCGAGGCGCTCACCCCGATGTGGGAGGCGTGGGCCGCGGGCGACCGGGCCCGGGCCAACGAGGTCATCCCCGACGCCGTCGTCGACGAGCTCATCGTCCACGGCTCGTTCGGGGCCTGCCGCGAGCACCTCGCGCGCTACGTCGAGGCCGGGGTCGAGGTGCCCATGCTCGCGATCGTGCCGGTGGGCGTCGAGCTGGCCGACGCCGTCGCCGGCCTCGCCCCGCGCTAGGCCGACTCGGCCTCTAAGAGCTCGAGGGCCTCGGCGTAGCGCTCGAGGGCGGCCGCGCGCCGAGCCGGCAGGTACTCGCGGGGCACCTCGCGGGCCTCGTAGCGCGCGAGGGTGTGACGCGCGACACTCTGACGGTGAACCTCGTCGGGGCCGTCGTAGATGCGCGCCGCGCGCGCCGCGCGGTACATCGCCTCGAGGGGCAGGTCGGCCGAGTAGCCGAGCGCCCCGTGGACCTGGAGGGCCCGGTCGACCACGTCGTGGAGGACCTTCGCCCCGTAGTACTTGATCATCGCGATCTCGTCGCGGGCGCCGGCCGCCCCGCGCTGGTCGATCGCCCAGGCCGCGTGCAGGGTCATGAGCCGGGCCGCGTGCATCTCGGCCGCCGAGTCGGCGATCCAGTTCTGGACGGTCTGCTTGTCGGCGAGCAGCGACCCGTGGGCGTAGCGGCTCTTCGCGCGCTCGCACATCATGTCGAAGGCCCGGCTCGCCTGGCCCAGCCAGCGCATGCAGTGGTGGATCCGCCCCGGCCCGAGGCGGGCCTGGGCCAGGGCGAAGCCCGAGCCCTCCGGGCCGACCAGGTGGTCGAGGGGGACGCGCACCTCGTCGTAGTAGATCTCGGCGTGGTTGCCGAAGCGCCCGTAGGTGACCCGGGGCTCGTCCATCGAGCCCACGTCGCGCACGATGCGCACCCCCGGCGTCTCGACCGGCACGACGAACATCGAGCTGCCCTGGTAGGGGCTCACGTCGGGGTTGGTCACGGCCATCACGATGAGCACGTCGGCCACCGAACCGTTGGTCGTGTACCACTTGTGACCCGAGATCACCCACTCGTCCCCGTCGCGCACGGCCCGCGTGCGCAGCAGGCGCGGGTCGCTGCCGGCCGTCTCGGGCTCGGTCATCGAGAAGCCCGAGCGCATCCGGCCCTCGAGCAGGGGCCGCAGCCAGCGCTCCTCGATGTCGGCACGCCCGGTCATCTCCATGGCCACCGCCAGCAGCTCGGCGTTGCCGCTGTCGGGGGCGTTGTTGCCGAAGACGACCGGCCCGTAGGGGCTGCGCCCGAGGATCTCGTGCATCAGTCCGAGTCGCACCTGGCCGAATCCCATCCCCCCGAGGGCCGGCGGCAGGTGGGCGGCCCACAGGCCGCGCTCGCGCACCCGCTCTTGGATCGGCGCGATGAGGGCGAGCAGCTGGTCGCGGGTGAGATCGAGCGTCTCGAGGGGCTCCACCTCTTCGCGCACCACCTCACGCATCCACTCGAGGTCGGCCTCGAAGGCCTCGTCGGTCGAGAAGTCCCAGGCCACGCTCGCCCCTTTCGCCGAGGCCACCCTACGCCGGTCCCCCAGCGCCTCCCTACACTGGGACGGCGAGGAGGCCGAGGTGGGAAAGAAGAAGAGCGGGGCCAAAGAGCGTCCGGCCGTCATCGGGGTGATCGACACGATGTTCGCCCGCTACGACATGGGTGCGGCGGCGCGCGCCGAGCTCGCCGACTGCCCCGGGTACGGCGCCCGCTTCGTCGTGCGCAGCCAGACCGTGCCGGGATTCAAGGATCTCGCCGTAGCGGCCAAGCGCCTGATCGAGCGCGAGGGCGCCGACGTCGTGGTCGCCCTGGGGATGCCCGGCTCGGCCCCGATCGACAAGCAGTGCGCCCACGAGGCCTCGCTCGGGATCATGTGGGCCCAGCTGCTCACCTCGACGCCCATCCTCGAGGTCTTCGTCCACGAGGACGAGGCCGACGACCCCGTCGTGCTCGCTTCGGTCTTCGAGAACCGCTCGCGCCGACACGCCCGCAACGCCTACTGGATGCTCTTCGAGCCCGAGCAGCTCTCCCGGCGCGCCGGCCAGGGCGTCCGCCAGGGATTCGCCGACGCCGGGCCCCTCGACTACTCGGCCCACCTCGAGGAGCCTGAACCCGAGTCCGAACCCGACGCGGAGCCCGAGACCGAGACCCCGGGCGAGACGCTCGAGTCGAGCGAGCCCGAGACCGAGACCCCGGGCGAGCCAGCGCCAGGCGCACCCGCGAAGCGTGCGGCGCCCGAAACGGGACCCGGACCCGCCGGGACGAACCCCGAGGTTGGGTAGGCTCCCCCTGATTACTCGCGCGTAACCCTGGAGGAGCCATGCCCGAAGCCGTCATCGTCGCCACCGCCCGCACCCCGATCGGCCGGGCGTTCAAGGGCTCGCTGGTCGACCTGCGCCCCGACGACCTCACGGCACTCATCGTGAGGGCCCTGCTCGACAAGGTGCCCGAGCTCGACCCCCACAGCGTCGAGGACCTGATCGTCGGCTGCGGCCAGCCAGCCGGCGAGGCGGGGTTCAACGTCGCGCGCGTCGCGGCCGTCCTCGCGGGGCTCGACGACGTGCCCGGGGTGACGGTGAACCGCTACTGCTCCTCCTCCCTCCAGACCATCCGCATGGCGGCTCACGCGATCCGCGCCGGCGAGGGCGACGTCTTCGTCGCGGCCGGCGTCGAGACGGTGTCGCGCTTCGCCAACGGCGCGGCCGACGTGCCCACCGGGGCGAGCCCTGGACGCCGCCGACGGGACTGCCCGACGTCTACATCGCCATGGGCCAGACGGCGGAGAACGTGGCCGAGTTCGAGAAGGTCAGCCGCAGCGCGATGGACGAGTTCGCCCTGCGCAGCCAAGAACTCGCCGTCGAGCACCAACGCAACGGCTTCTTCGAGCGCGAGATCGTGCCCGTCACCCGCCCCGACGGCACGGTCGTCGCGCGCGACGACGGCCCCCGTCCCGACACCACCCTAGAGAAGCTCGCGACCCTGCAGCCGGCCTTCCGCGAGGGGGGCTCGGTGACCGCGGGCAACTCGTGCCCCTTGAACGACGGCGCGGCCGGGGTGATCGTGATGAGTGACACGAGGGCCCGCGAGCTCGGGATCACCCCCCTCGCGCGGATCGTCGCGTCCGGCGTGAGCGGGCTCAACCCCGAGATCATGGGCCTCGGCCCGGTCGAGGCCAGCCGCCAGGCGCTGGCGCGCGCGAAGATGACCATGAAGGACATCGACCTCGTCGAGATCAACGAGGCCTTCGCCGCCCAGGTCCTGCCGAGCGCGAAGCACCTCGAGATCCCCCTGGAGAGGCTCAACGTCCGCGGCGGGGCCATCGCGCTCGGCCACCCCTTCGGCATGACCGGCGCGCGCATCATGACGACCCTGCTCAACTCGCTCGAGGACGCCGACAAGCGTTTCGGCCTCGAGACGATGTGCGTCGGCGGTGGCCAGGGCATGGCCATGATCGTCGAGCGGCTGGCCTAGGCCTAGGCCCCCACCCCGGTCCAGCGGCCCTCGGGGTCGGCGAGCAGCGTCGCCACCTCGGCCTCGTCGAGGGCCGACGCCTCCTCGGCCAGCACGACGGCGATCCCCCCACGCACCTCGTAGGCGACGAGGCGCCTCGGGTTGACCAGACGGGCGGCCGAGGGCGCGTAGTAGAGGGGCTCGCGGTCGACCGGGTCGACCAGGATGTCGAGGACGAAGGGGTCGAGGCTCACGCGTCGACCTCGGCGATGAGCGCTTCCACCTCGTCCACGTGGGCGCGCACCCCGGCCTCGTCGGCCGCCTCGAGGTTGAGCCGCAGCAAGGGCTCGGTGTTCGAGGGGCGCAGGTTGTACCACCACGAGCCGTAGTCGGCCGTGAGCCCGTCGAGCCGGTCGATGGCGACGCCGTTCGCGGCGAGGCGCGCCGCGACGCGCTCGACGGTGCCCGCGGGGTCGGCGACGGTGGCGTTGATCTCGCCCGAGGCGGCGTAGCGCTCGAAGGGCTTGGTGAGGGCCGAGAGCGGCCCGCCCGAGCGGCTCAGCAGGTCGAGCACGACGAAGGCGGTGATGATCCCCGAGTCGGCCCGGTAGTTGTCGCGGTAGTAGTAGTGGCCCGAGTGCTCGCCCCCGAAGACGGCGCCGGACTCGGCCATGACCTGCTTGATGTAGCTGTGGCCGACCCGGGTGCGCACCGCAACCCCGCCGGACTCGGCGATCACCTCGGGCACGGCCTTGGAGCAGATCAGGTTGTAGAGGACGGTCGCGCCGGGGTGGCGCGCGAGCATGGCCTCGGCGACCATCGCCGTCGTGGTCGAGCCCGAGACCGGTCGGGCCTGCTCGTCGATGAGAAAGACTCGGTCGGCGTCGCCGTCGAAGGCCAGCCCGATGTCGGCGCCGACCTCGAGGACGCGTCGGCGCAGGTCGACCAGGTTCGCCGGGTCGAGCGGGTCGGCCGGGTGGTTCGGGAAGGTGCCGTCGAGCTCGGGGTAGAGGACCTCCACCTCGAAGGGCAGGCCGGAAAAGACGAGCGGCGCGACGAAGCCCCCCATGCCGTTCGCGGCGTCGGCCACGATCCGCAGCGGCCGCAGGCCCGCCACGTCGACGAAGGAGTGGACGTGGGTCACCCACTCGTTGGTGAGGTCGAGCGCGGTGAGCGGCGCGAGGTCTCCGGTCGCCGGGGCGTCGTAGTAGCGGACGGTGAGGGCCTCGATCTCCTTGAGCCCCGAGTCGACCCCGACGGCTCGGGCGCCGGCCAGGCAGAACTTCACCCCGTTGTAGCGGGCGGGGTTGTGCGAGGCGGTGAACATCGCCGCGGGCAGGTCCAAGAAGCCCGAGGCGAAGTAGGCGAAGTCGGTCGAGGCCAGCCCGAGGTCGACGACCTCGACGCCGGTGGCGCGAGCGCCGCGGGCGAACGCCTCGGCGAGGGGGCCGCTCGAGACGCGCATGTCGCGCGCGACCACGATCCGCGGGCGGTCGGCGAAGGTGGCGAAGGCCGACCCCATGGCGGCCGCGGTGCGCTCGTCGAGTTGGTCGGGGTAGGTGCCGCGCACGTCGTACGCCTTGAAGATGGCGGTCGTGTCCACGAGCGACCATCCTACCGACGCGTCCGCCACCGCCTCTTTGGCCGCCACATCAGGTACGCGACGCCGGCGAGGACCGTCAGCAGCGTGAGGTCCCGGCCGATCGTCGTGGCGGGCGTCGAGCCGTAGACGAGCTCGACGTCGTGGCTCGTGGGCACCACGACCATCAGGTTCGGGCTCACGCGGTAGGGACCGGTGGCCCCGATCGCGTGCCAGCCCGGGTAGTAGGAGACCTTGACGAGCGTGGGCACCCCGAGGCGGCTCACGTGGAACGAGACGCTCTGGAGCCCGACCCGCACCCGGCTGACGCGCTCGGACGGCTCGCGGGTCGTGGCCGGCATCGTCCACACGCTGGGCGCCCGGGGCCAGCTCGCGGGCCCGCTCTGGGCGAGGTAGACGCGCTCGAGACGCGGGGTGAGCCACCACGCCTGGTTGGCCGCGAGCCAGGTCGCCGCACTGCCCACGCCCGACACGACCGCCGGCGGATGGGCGAGCCCCTCGACGAGGCCCGCGTGGCGCACGAGGTAGACGTACCACTTGGCGCCCGGCGCGGGGAAGGCCCGGGTCGTCGCCACGAGCGCCAGCGCCGGGTCGCGGTTCGCGGCCGCGACGAGGGTGGGCGAGTAGGCCATGTAGTAGCGCACGCCGAGTCGCTGGAGGTGCGCGACGCCCAGGCGCACGTCGGGCGGCCCGTACTCGAGTCCCACCTGGGGGTCGCTCGGCGCGACCGAGAGCTCGGCCTGGTCGAGGTAGTGGTACGGCGTCGTGGGCGAGGACTCCATGAGGAGCCCCTCCTCGGAGGCGATGCAGTCGTTCGTCCAGTACGGCAGCAGCATCAGCGCCTCGGGCGTGCCGAAGCGGTCCTCGGCCGCGCTGTACTCCCACAGCGCGCGCCCGCAGCCGTAGCGCCGGCCCACCGAGGACATCGTCGTCATGAGGGCGTGGTACTCGGCCCAGCCCGACTTCGCCTGGTAGCCCGAGTAGTTCCACTGCGCCCAGTTGGTCACCTGGTTGCCCGAGGTCGAAAGTCCCAGCGCGTTCGCCCACGCCGTCACCTGGCCCGGCAGCGTCGAGGCCAGTCCGAGCAGCACCACGACCACCACCGCGCTCGTGGCGCGCCGGGCCCGCCGACGCGCGCCGGGTCCCCCCTCGGGCTCGGGGTCGGCGCCCGTCGCGCCCGCGACGGACTCCCCCTCGAGCGGCGTCGGGCGGGCCGTCGGGGCGCGCACCCACCAGCGCGCGATCGGCCAGGCGACGAGCCC
>NCBE01000054.1 GCA_002255565.1 Actinobacteria bacterium 21-73-9 | reverse complement strand
CCGACCCCGACGAGTCGGTCCCCCTCGAGGCGGGCGCGGGACGCGTCGCCCGGCACGGTGTCGAGGTGCCCCGCGACGAGCCGGCGGTGGGCGTGGGTGCCCGCCGTGCGCGCCACGACGTTGTCGCCCACGCGCTCGACCTCGAGATGGTTCGCCTCGCGAAGGCGCGACGCGACGAGGGCGGCCAGGCGCGCCTCGTCCCGGCTGACCGAGGGGACGGCGACGAGCTCGAGGGCCGCCTCGAGGCGGGTCACGTCGCGACGCCGTGGTCGCGCAGGATCGCGTTGAGGCGGGCCTTGTCGTGGCGCTCGCCCTCCTCGAGTCGACGGATGATGAGCACGCACGGCAAGAAGAACTCGCCGCCCGGGAACTCCCGGCGGCGGCTGGCGGCGATGGCCACGCAGTAGTCCGGGACGTACCCGCGCGAGACCTCCTCGCCGGTGGCGGCGTCGATGACCGGGATCGACGGGTTGAGCAGGGACCCCGCGCCGAGCACTGAACCCCGGCCGACCCGGGCGCCCTCGACGACCATGCACCGGCTGAAGACCATCGCGTCGTCCTCGATCACGACGGGCACGGCGTTAGCCGGCTCGAGCACCCCGCCGATGCCCACCCCGCCGGCCAGGTGGACGTTCGCCCCGATCTGGGCGCAGCTGCCCACCGTCGCCCAGGTGTCGACCATCGTGACGACCCCGGGGGCGAGGTAACTCCCCCGGCGGGCCGAGGCGCCGGGCACGACGCGCACGCCGCGGCGCTCGTAGTCGTGCTTGAGCTCGAGCTTGTCGAGGTACTCAAAGGGCCCCACCTCGACCCGCTCGAGCCCGCGCAGCCGGAACAGGAGCAAGATGGCCTGGCGGACCCACTCGTGGACGACCACCTCGCCGTCTCTCACCTCGGCGACACGGACCTGGCCGTCGTCGAGCTTCGCCACGACGAGCTCGACGTCGCGGCGCGCCTCGAGGTTCGCCGGGGTCATCGAGCCGATCTCCTCGTACCAGCGGCCGATGCGAGTCTCGAGGTCGCTCATGGCGCCATGGTACCGAGGGGCCCGGGCGGCGCCGGACCCGGCTCGGGTGGCGGGGCCGGGGTCGCCGTCGCGACGAGGGCCGCGAGCGCGCCCGTGGCCCGGACGAGTTCCTCGGCCAGGCCCCTCGTGCCGTCCCCGCCCACCCAGGCGGCGAAGGCGCTCTCGAAGGTGACCACGGCGAGCCCCGCCGCGAGGGCCGCCTCCCCCGGAGGACACCCGCGCGCGGCGAGCGAGCGCGCGACCGCGTCGGAGAGCTCGGCCCTCTTCATCTGCTCGCGCTCGCGCAGCTCGGCGGTCGAGGTCACGAGACGCGCGCGCACCCGTGCGCGCTCGAGGCCCACCGCGCCCTCGAGGGCCGTCGCGCCCGCGGCGAGGCCCGTGAGCGCCGCGCCCAGCGCCGAGCTGGCGCCGCAGGCACCGACGGCCGCGGTGACCTCGGCCTCCAGGGCGCGCGAGCCGTCGAAGAGGACCTCGCGCTTGTCCGGGAAGTGGCGGAAGAACGTGCGCTCGCTCAGCCCGGCCCGGGCCGCGACGTCGGCGACCGTGGTCGCCTCGTAGCCCCGCTCGCTAAAGAGGTCCAGGGCCGCCGCGCGGAGTCGGCCCGGCGCGTCGTCGGCCCAGCGTCCCATGGGGCCAGCCTACGCCTGACGGCATGAACTGCCATCACGTGCTACGGTGATGGCAGGAACTGACATCACGGGCCGGGCCCGGGTGAGGAGGCAGCGATGAGGATCTTCGTCACGGGGGCCACGGGCCACATCGGCAGCCGGGTCGTCGACGAGCTGCTCGGGGCCGGCCACGAGGTCACGGGTCTCGCCCACCACGACGCGGCCGCGGCGGCCCTGGCGGCCCGGGGCGTCGGGGTCGTGCGCGGCGGGCTCGAGGACCCCGAGGGCCTCGCGCGCGCGGCCCGGGCGAGCGAGGGCGTCATCCACCTCGCCTACCGCCACGACTTCTCGCGCATGGAGGAGAACGCCGCCCTCGACAACGTCGCGGTGCGCGCGATGGGTGAGGCGCTCGTCAGCTCGGGCGGGGCCCTCGTGATCGCCTCGGGCACGCTCGTGCTCGCCGCGGCCGCCCCGGGCCGGGTGGGCACCGAGGACGACGCCGCCTCGGGCGACGTCGCGGGTCGCGCGAGGACCGAGAACGACGCGGTGGCGCTCGGCGCCCGAGGGGTGCGCACGGTGGTGGTGCGGCTGCCCCCCACCGTCCACAGCCCCTTCGACGCCCACGGCTTTGTCCCCACGCTCGTGCGCCTCGCGCGCGAGCGCGGCTCCAGCGCCTTCGTCGGTGACGGCGCCACGCGCTGGCCGGCCGTGCACACCCTCGACGCGGCCCGGCTCTTTCGACTCGCCGTGGAGTCGGCCCCGCCCGGCACGCGCCTGCACGCGGTCGCCGACGAGGGGGTGGCCTTCCGCGAGATCGCCCGGGCCGTCGGCCGCGGGCTCGGCGTGCCCGCCGTCTCGGTTCGACCCGACGAGGCGGCCGAGCACCTGGGCTTCCTGGGCGCGCTCGCCCAGGTGGACAACCCCACCTCGAGCGCGCGCACCCGTGACCTGCTCGACTGGCGCCCCGAGCACCCGCGACTCCTGCCCGACCTCGACGCCGGCCACTACTTCGCCTAGGGCTCGCCCCCGGGGGACGACCCGGGGCGCCTATCCCCCGGCGCGCTCGAGGCGGCCCGCGACGCGCTCGATCGCCTCGTCGGGGGCGACCACGGCCACCCGCACGAAGGGCGCGCCGTCGGGGCCGTAGAGCTCGCCCGGGCTCACCACGACCCCGGCGAGCGTGGCGAGGCGCTCGGCGAGGGCCCAGCCGTCGAGCCCCTCGGCCCGGGCCCACAGGTAGAACGAGCCCGCGGGCATCGGCGCCTCGACGCCCAGCGCCCCGAGCGCCGCGGCGAGGCGCACGAGGCGGGCCCGGTAGCGGGCGCGCTGGGCCTCGACGTGGACCTCGTCGCCGTAGGCGGCGGCGACCGCGGCCTGGACCGGGCCCGCGACCATGAGCCCGGCGTGCTGGCGCAGCGCGCGCAGGTACTCGACGATCCCGGGGTCCCCGGCGTAGAAGCCGGCGCGCAGCCCGGCGAGGTTCGAGCGCTTGGAGACCGAGTGCAGGGCGAGCACGCCCTGGCTCCCGTGCTCGAGGATCGTGCGGGCCGGGCCCTCCCACGTGAAGTCGGCGTAGCACTCGTCGCTCACGACGAGCACGCCGCGGGCCCTCCCCCACGCGGCGAGCGCGCCGAGGTCCTCGAGGGCCCCGGTGGGGTTCGCCGGGGAGTTGGCCCACACCACGAGGGCCCGGCTCGCGTCGCGCTCCTCGATCGCCGCGAGGTCCAGGCGTCCCTGCGCGAGGGGCACCGGCACGGCGCGGAGCCCGGCCAGGGTGGCGCCCATGGCGTAGGTGGGGTAGCTGATCGCCGGGTAGAGGACGGTGTCGCGCTCGGGCGAGCGCAGGTGGAGAAAGCCGGCCACGCTCGCGACGAACTCCTTGGTGCCCACGCAGGCCGCGAGCGCCTCGGGCGGCGCACCCAACGCGAAGCGCCGGGCCAGCCACTCGGCACCGGCGCGGCGCAGGTCGGCCGTCCCGGCCGAGGGCGGGTAGCCCCGGGCTCCGCTCGCCGCGGCGAGCGCCGCCAGGGCCACCTCGGGGGGCGGGTCGACGGGCGTGCCGATCGACAGGTCGACCGCTCCCCCGTCGTGGGCCCCGGCGAGGCGCGCGAGCTCCCCGAGGCGCTCGTAGGGGTAGGGCGGCGGGGTGAAGCTCACGCCACCCGCCAGGGGGCGAAGCGGGCGGCGCCCACCTCGTCGAGGACCACCTCGAGCACGACCGCGCCCTCCTCGTTGCGCGAGGAGAGCACCTCACCCTCGCGGTGCACCGCGGCCACGAGGTCACCGCGCTCGAAGGGCAGGCGCAGGGTCATCGCCCGGTCGTGGACCCGCAGCCCCACCGCGATGGCCCCGACCACCGCCGGGAGGTTCTCCCCGGTGGTGGCCGAGCACCACACGCTTCCGGGGTGGCGCGCGACCAGCTCGCGGGCGCGGCCCTCGGCGAGGTCGCACTTGTTAAAGACGAGCAGCTCGGGCACGTCGGCCGCGCCGATCTGGTCGAGGACCGCGCGCACCGCCTCGATCTGCTCCTCGGCGTGCTCGCTCGAGCCGTCGACGACGTGCACCAAGAGGTCGGCCAGGCGCACCGAGTCGAGCGTGCTCATGAACGCCTCGACGAGCTCGTGGGGCAGGTTCGAGATGAAGCCGACCGTGTCGGTCGCCAGGATCGTCTCGCCCCCGGGCAGGACGAGCTGGCGGGTGCGCGGGTCGAGCGTGGCGAACAGGCGGTTCTCGGCGAGCACCCCGGCGCCGGTGAGCGCGTTCAGCATCGAGGACTTGCCGGCGTTGGTGTAGCCCACGAGGGTCACCTCGCGGTGGCGGCCCCGGGCGCGGCCCTGGCGCTGGACCCGGCGGGTCCGGTCGACCTCGCGCAGCTCGGCCTTGATCCGGTGGATGCGCTGGACGAGTCGGCGCCGGTCGACCTCGAGCTGGGTCTCGCCCGGTCCCCGGGTGCCGATCCCGCCGGCCTGCTGGGAGAGCGACCCCCCGGCCCGGCGCAGCCGCGGCAGCCGGTACTCGAGCAGGGCCAGCTCCACCTGGGCCTTGCCCTCGGGGGTGCGGGCGTTCTGGGCGAAGATGTCGAGGATCACGGCCGTCCGGTCGATCGCGGTGCGACCGAGGATCGCCTCGAGGTTGCGCTGCTGGGCCGGGCTCAGGGCGTGCTCGAAGACCACGGTGTCGGCGTCGACCTCCAGGCAGAGCTCGCGCAGCTCGTCGGCCTTGCCCGAGCCCACGAAGGTCGCGGGGTCCGGCCGGTCGCGGCGCTGGACGATGCGCCCGCGGACCTCGGCCCCGGCCGTCTTGACGAGCTCGGCCAGCTCGGCGAGCTGGTGCTCGAGCTCGTCGAGCGTGTCGCCGGGGAAGAGCACGCCCACCAGGACGATCTTCTCTCTGATCTCCCTCGAGATGAGGGTGGACGGCTGGTAGGTCACGCCTCGAGCCACTCGACGTTGGCGACAAAGCGCACCGGCCCGGCCAACGTCGCGCGCGCCCCGTCCAGGGTCACGCGCAGGTCGCCTCCGGGGTTGGCGACCTCGACGACGTCACCGACGAGCCCGGCGCGCCTCGCCACGGCCGCCGCCGCGCACGACCCCGTCCCGCAGGCCAGGGTCCAGCCCACGCCGCGCTCGATGACCCGCATCGAGATCCGCTCGGGCGACTCGACGCGCACGAACTCCACGTTCGCCCCGCCGAGCGCGCCGGCGAGCCGGGTCGCGAGCGCCTCGCGGGCCGGGTCGTCGAGGGCGGGGTCATCGGCGACCACGACGTGGGGGTTGCCCACGAAGGCCGCCCCGAGGGCACCCTCGGGCGCCGGCACGAACGACACCTCGCCCATGGACACCTCGCCGTAGCCGCTGGTCAACTCCGAGTCCGGGTCCATCCGCAGGGTGACCGTGCGCGGGCCGGCGTCGGTGTCGATCTCGAGCGCCTCGTCCGGCGCGCCGCCGGCCCGGCGCACGGCCGCGGCCAAGCAGCGCGCCCCGTTGCCCGACATCTCGGCCCGCGACCCGTCGGCGTTGAAGAGGGTCATCTGCACGCGCGGGCCGAGCGAGGCGACGATCAGGCCGTCGGCGCCGATCCCGGTCGTGCGCGCGCACGCGGCGCGCACGCGCTGCGAGGTCCACCACGAGGGTCGGCCGTAGAGCTGGACGTCGACGAGGAAGTCGTTGCCGGCCCCGTGCCACTTCTGGAGGCTGCGCAGTGCCACGGGCCTAGTCTCGCACCGCGGCGGGCCCCCCGAGGACCGCCTCGACGCGCTCGCGGGCGAGCTCGGGGTCGTCGAACCACTCGACGCGCGGGTCGCGGGCGAACCACGCCAGCTGACGACGGGCCAGCCGGCGCGAGGCACGAAGCGCGCGCTCGACGCACGCCTCGAGGGGCTCGCCCCCCTCGACGTGGGCGAGGAGCTCGCGGTAGCCCACCGCCTGGCGCGCCGTGCGCGAGAGGCCCCGGGGCGAGGCCGCGAGGCGGGCCACCTCCTCGACGAGGCCCGCCTCGAGCCAGGCCGTGAAGCGGGCCTCGAGCCGGCGGTCGATCTCGGCGAGCTCGACGCGCAGGCCCACCTGGGTCACGCGCACCGGCCCGTAGGTGGCGAGCCCCTCGCCGAAGCTCGAGAAGGGCCGGCCGCTCCCGCGCACGACCTCGAGGGCCCGCACCACGCGCCGGGCGTTGGTCGGCTCGAGGCGCGCGGCGGCCACCGGGTCCGCTCGACCCAGCTCGGCGTAGAGGGCCGCGAGGTCGCGCGCCGCCTCGCGTTCGAGTCGTGCGCGCACCTCGGGGTAGACCCCGGGGATCTCCAGGTCGTCGAGGACGGCGCGGTGGTAGAGCCCGGTCCCGCCGACGTAGAGCGCCGCGTGGCCCCGCGCCGCGATCCCGGCCGCGGCGGCCCGGGCCCAGCGCTGGAAGAGCGCCACGGAGCACTCCTCCTCGGGGTCGAGGACGTCGAGGAGGTGGTAGCGGACCTCGTCGCGCTCCCCGGCCGGGGGCTTCGCGGTGGCGAGGTCCATCCCCCGGTAGACGGCCATCGCGTCGACGCTCACGACCTCGACCTCACCGGCGGCGGCGCGGGCCACCGCGTGGGCCAGGCGGGACTTGCCCGAGGCGGTCGCCCCCACGAGGGCGACGGCCCGGCTCACGAGACGGCCAGCGGCACCCGGGTCTTGTGACGCGGCGGACGCAGCGTCCGCTCCACCTCGCCGAGCAAGAAGTGCGGTGCGCCGTGGGTCACCCGGGCCTCGACGAGCGCACCCTCGCGCAGGGTGGGGTCGGCCAGGTGGATCAGCTTGCCCTGGCGGGTGCGACCCGAGCGGACCGCGTCGTCGCGCCGCGACGGCCCCTCGACGAGCACCTCCTCGAGGCGCCCGACGCGGGCCTCGTGACGGCGAAGCGCCGAGCGGTCGACGACCTCCTTCAGGCGCGCGAAGCGCTCGGCGACGAGCGCCGGGTCCACGAACGACGCCGCCATCGCGGCCGCCCGGGTGCCCTCGCGCGCGGAGAAGATGAAGGTGAACGCCGAGTCGAAGTCGCACGCGGCCACGACTGCGAGCGTCTCGTCGAACTCGGCGTTGCTCTCCCCCGGGAAGCCCACGATGAGGTCGGTCGTCACGGCGAGGTCGGCGATCTCGGCCCGGGCGGCGGCGAGGATCCGCTCGTAGCGCTCGACGCGGTAGCCGCGTCGCATCGCCGCGAGCACCCGGTCCGAGCCCGACTGCAGCGGGAGGTGGAGCTGCGCGCAGACCGCGGGGGTCTCGGCCATCGCGGCGATCGTCTCGGGCCGCAGGTCCTTGGGGTGGGGACTCGTGAAGCGGACCCGCTCGATGCCCTCCACGGCCCCAATCGCGCGCAGCAGGTCGGCGAAGAGGGGCCGGCGCCCGGTGATGTCGCGCCCGTAGGAGTTGACGTTCTGTCCGAGCAGGGTGACCTCGGAGACCCCGCTCGCGGCCAGCCGGGTCGCCTCGGCGACCAGGTCCTCGAAGGGACGCGAGATCTCCGGGCCGCGCACGGCCGGCACGATGCAGTACGCGCAGGAGTTGTCGCACCCGGTCTGGATCGTCACCCACGCGGCGAAGGCCAGCTCGCGCACCGCGTAGAGCGCGGGCGCGGCGTCGCGGCTCACCTCGGGGTCGGGCGCGTCGAGGACCTCGACGACGCGCCCGTGCTCGAGGGCCCGGCGCAGGAGGGTCGGGGCCGCGGCGAGGTTGTGGGTGCCAAAGACGACGTCGACCCAGGGGGCCCGCTCGACGATCCGCTCGCGGTCCTTCTGGGCCGCGCAGCCCCCCACCGCGATCTGCAGGTCGGGGCGGGCGTCCTTCAGGGCCTTGAGGCGGCCGAGCGTGCCGTAGAGGCGCTGGTCGGCGTTGTCGCGGATGGTGCAGGTGTTGAGGACGATGACGTCGGCCTCGGCCTCGCTGGGGGCGGGGGCGAGCCCGTCGGCCACGAGGAGTCCGGCCAGGCGCTCGGAGTCGTGCTCGTTCATCTGGCAGCCGAAGGTGCGGATCGCGAACGTGCGCGGTGTCGTCACCGTCCAAGCCTACTGAGCGAGCTCTCCCTCGCCGACGGCCGTGTCCAGGGTGACGAGCGCCCCCGCGACCACGACGCAGGCCACCCCCACGAGGTCGAGGGGGGTGACGCGCTGGCCGAGCAACCACCACCCGACGAAGAACGCGAGGGCCGGGTCGGCCGCCATCAGCACGCCCGCGATGTGCGGGCGGACCCGGCGCAGCCCCGAGAGCTCCGCGCCGAAGCCGGCGACGACGGCGATCGTGGCGACCAGGGCGAGGCGCCCCAGGACCGACGGGTCCAGGGCGATGCGGCCCCACGCGCCCATCGAGAACGGGAGGGTCACGAGGGCCGCGATCGACATCGAGACCGCGAGACCCCCGAAGCCCGACGTCGTGCCGCCCACGTGGTGGGAGGAGAAGACGTAGCCGGCCCAAAAGAGCCCGGCCCCGGCGGCCCAGAGCGCCCCGGTCGGGTGCAGGCCCCCGCCCGGTCGCGTGAGGGCGACCACCCCCGCCGCGGCGACCAGCACCAGGGCGAGGTGGCGCGGCGTGCGCTTGCCCAGCGCGGCGACGCTGAAGGGGCCGAGGAACTCGATCGCGACGGCCCCGCCCAGGGGGATGCGCGCGATCGCCTGGTAGAAGCACTGGTTCATGAGGGCCGTCGTCACGCCCAGGGCGAGCGCCGCGCGCCACTGGCGCGCCGACCAGTGCGCCACCTTGGGCCTCGAGAGCGCGAGCAGGACGATCGCCCCGAGCAGGAACCGCCAGGCGCTCGTCGCCGACGGGCCGAGCAGCGAGAAGGCGGGCAGGACGATCGCCGCCGACCACTGGATGAGCGTCGCGCCGAGCAGCATGAAGCCCGCACCGGCGAGGCCGCGCCCCTCGGGCGGGCGCGAGGCGCTCACGAGACGACGAGCCCCCGGCGGTCGGCCTCGAGGAGAACGACCTCGCCGGGAAGGCCCCGGGAGGCGAGGAAGGCGCGGGCCGCGTCGTGCACCGCCGGGCCCGAGCCCTCGGTGACGAGCCCCAGCATCGTCGAGCCGGCGCCCGACCAGCACGCCCCGGCGGCGCCGGCCTCGCGCAAGAGCGAGAGCAGGTCCGCCGCGAACGGCAAGAGCCCGGCCCGGTAGGGCTGGTGGAGCCGGTCGTCCATCGAGCCGGCGACGAAGCGCCGGTGGTCGGCGAGCCCGGCGAGCAGCAGGGCCAGCGCGTTGAGCTCGAAGACCGCGTCGGCGAAGGGCACGCTCGCCGGCAGCGCACGACGGGCCTCACTCGTGGCGAGCTCGACGTCGGGCACGACGCACACGAAGCGCCACGCCGGGTCGAGAGTGAGCGTGCGCGCCTCCACCCGTCCGCCGAGGGTCCCGGCGGCGACGAGGCCCCCGAGCGCCGACGCGGCCGCGTTCTCCGCGTGGCCGTCGACGCGCGCGGCCACGGCGAGGGGGTCGGGCGCCCCCGCGGCGGCGGCCGCGGCGACCGCGAGCGCCGCCGAGGACCCGAGGCCGCGCGCGAGCGGGATCGCCGAGCGCACGCGCAGCGAGAACTCCTCGTGGCCGAGGACCTCGCGGGCGACGCGGACCCCCAGGTGGCGCGCGTCGTCGAAGAGGCCGGCCCCCTCCCCCTCGGTCACGACCGAGAGCGGCCCGCCCAGGGTCAGCTCGACCTCGAGGTGGAGCGAGAGGGCGACGGCGAGGGTGTCGAAGCCGGGACCCAGGTTGGCCGACGAGGCCGGGACGCGCGCGAGCACCCGCTCAGCGTAGGCGCTCGAGCCACGACGGCCGTGCGAGCGACGACGCCGCGACGAGCTCGATCGAGCGATGGAGCTCGCCGGTGACGACGAGTCGGCCCACCACCTCGCCCCGACGCACCTCGAGCAGCCGGCGCGCGACGACGCGGTAGTGGATCGCGCCGGGTTCGGGCCACCACGACAGCCGCAGGGTGCGCGCGACCGTCACCGCCACCGAGCCCTCACCGAAGCCCACGCGCGCGAGCACGTCGCCGGGGCGCCAGGTGAGGGTCCGGCGCGCGGCGAGCGCCGAGGCCGCGAGGGCGCGCGCGGCCTCGCCCGCCGCCGCCAGGACGTTGCCGGTGCGCTGGCCCGTCACGACGGCGTAGAGGGTGTGGACCCGCCCGCCGGCCCTGAAGGTGACCGCCATCGCGTCGCACCCCCCGGCCGCCGCGGTGCGCCCCGACTTCACTCCCACCACCGAGCCCTCCCCGACGAAGGGCGTGTAACTGGCGACGGTTCCGGCCACCGGCAGGGTCACGCTCGACTCGTCGACGAGCGCGCGCACCACCGCGTAGCGCATCAGGGCCGCCGCGACCCGGGCCTGGTCCCGGGCCGTGGAGACGGTGGCCGCCCCGAGCCCGGCGACCCCCGCGTAGTGGGTATGGCGCAGGCCCATCACCCGGGCGCGCTCGTTCATCAGCCCGACCATGCGCGCCGGCGACCCCGCCGCCATGGTCGCGAGCATCGAGGCGTAGTCGCCGGCCGAGCGCACGAGCGTGCCGGCGAGCAGCTGGCTCTCGCAGAGCCTCTCGCCCACGACGACGGGCACGCTCGACTCGTCGCGCGCCACCATCCGCTCGTAGCTCGCCACCTGGGCCGCGCCGACGACCAGGCACGGCCCGACCTCACCCGGCGCGAGGGGCCGGCGCGTCAGGGCGACGAGGACGGTCATCATCTTGGTGAGGCTGGCGATCGGCACCACGTGGTCGTGGTGGCTCGCCGACACCCCCGCCGAGGGGACGTAGAGCGCCGCGGTGCCCTCGCCGGGCCAGGCGAGCGCCGTCGCCGCGGGACCGCGCGGGCGCACCACCGCAGTGAGCCGCGCCGGGCGCCCGACGAGCGGCGCGGTCAGACCGGCGACGAGCGCCCCGGCGAGGACGACGCCCCCGAGGGCCGCGCCGAGGCGCGCCACCACGCCCCTCGAGACGGTGCCGCCGCCGGCTCGCCGTGACACGGGCTACGACGGAGACTGTTCGTACTCGTCGAGGGTGACGAGGACCTTGCGCGACTTCGACCCCTCGCCGGGCGCGACGACGCCCTCCTGCTCGAGCTGGTCCATGAGCCGTCCCGCGCGGGCGAAGCCCACGCGCAACTTTCGCTGGAGCATCGAGGTCGAGCCGGACTGGGTGCGGATGACGAGCTCGCGCGCCTGGCGCAGGACCTCGTCGTCGTCGTCGCCACCGGCGCCACCCGCGGACCCGCGCCCCGCAGGCGCCTCGAGCGCGACCACCGTCTCGGTGCGCCCCCCCTGCCGACGCCACGCCTCGACGACCCGGCGCACCTCGTCCTCCGACACCCACGGCGACTGAAGGCGACGCGCCACGTTGCTCGAGGCGGTCACGAGCAGCATGTCGCCCTTGCCGATCAGCTTCTCGGCGCCGGCCTGGTCGAGGATGACCCGGCTGTCGGCGATCGAGGACACGGCGAAGGCCATTCGGCTCGGGATGTTGGCCTT
>NCBE01000150.1 GCA_002255565.1 Actinobacteria bacterium 21-73-9 | reverse complement strand
GGCGAAGAGCTTCTTGTTGTAGAACCCGATGTAGAACTGGGTCTCGAGCGGCATGACCAGCGGACCATTCGCGGCCTTGAAGTTCGGCGCCGTCCACTGCAGGTTCTGCATCCGAGCCAGATCCGCGGCCGGAACGTTGCCCTTCAAGTTCACCAACAGGTTCTGGTACTGCAGGTCGAACACGCCGGTCCACATCACCGCCAGGTCCGGCCCGTTGCCCGAGATCTGCGAGGCCTGGAGCAGCTGGAAGTAGTTCGTCCCAGGCTGCGCCACGTCCTTGATCGTGATGTTCGGGTTGGCCTTCTCGAAGGCGGCGATGAGGTTCTTGGTGGCGACGGCGTTCTGCTCGGTGCCGTAGTTCTGCCACAGGGTCAGGGTGACCTTGCTACTCGCTTGCGCCGGCGCGCTCGCGAGAAGCGTGGCCGCGAGCATCGCCGTCGCCGCGGCCGCCCCCACCCACCTTGATCTGATTGCTTTCAACGTGTGTTCCCCTTACCTACTCCCCCGGAGCCCACCTTGAGCCCCGTTCTTGTCGGGCCGAAGCCCCTCAAGATCTGCCCACCACCGGCTCCTCGAGGCGCGGGACTCGCCCCGCCTCGAGCGCCAGGAAGTCGAAGTCACAGCCACTCGGAGCCTGCGTCACGTGGCGCCGGTAGAGCGAGACGTAGCCCCGCCCCGACTCGGGCGCGGGTGGCCGCGACCCCGCGCGCTCGGCGAGCTCGGCGTCGCTCAGCTCCACCTCGAGCACGCCGGCGTCGGCGTCGGCGTGGATCACGTCGCCGTCTCGCACGAGCCCGAGCGCTCCGCCCACCGCCGCCTCGGGGGCGACGTGCAGGTAGACCGTGCCGAAGCTCGTGCCGCTCATGCGCGCGTCGGTCACCCGCACCAGGTCGCGGACCCCGCGGGCCAGGAGCGGTGCCGGGATCGGGATCATGCCCCACTCGGGCATGCCGGGGCCCCCCACCGGGCCCACCCCGCTCAGCACCAGCACGGCGTCCTCGGCCACCTCACCGCCGGTGGCGCTTCGCTCGATCATCTCGTCGTAGCCGCGCATCACGACGGCCGGTCCCCGGTGGTTCAGGAGTTCCGCCGTGGCCGCCGACCGCTTGATCACGGCGCCGTCGGGCGCGAGGTTCCCGCGGACCACCCGGAAGGCTCCGCCGGCGTCGACGGGATCGTCCGTGCGCCGGACCGGGGCGCGGGGCGCGGGGGCCCTCCCCTGGACCTCGCGGGTCGTGCGTCCGTCGGCCAGGACGACGTCGCCGTCGAGCACGTCACCGAGCGCGCCGAGCACGCTCGGCACGCCACCGGCACGGTCCAGGTCCTCCATCAGTCCCGCCCCCGTGGGCTCGAGGTCGACGATCACCGGCACCGCGCGGCTCAGCGTGTCGAACGTCTCGAGCGCCACGGGGTGACCGAGGCGCCCGGCCATGGCCGTGAGGTGGATCACGGCGTTCGTCGAGCCGCCCAGCGCGCACAGAAGGGTGGCCGCGTTGCGCACGGCGCTGGGGGTCACCTGTGACGTGGCGCTCGCCCCGCTCGAGACGAGGGCGACGATGCGCTCGCCGACGAGGCGCGCGATCTCGACGTGACGCGGGTCGCCCGCGGGAACGGTCGTCGAACCGGGCCACGCGAGGCCGAGGGCCTCGGCGATCGCCCCCATCGACGACGCCGTCCCCATGGTGTTGCAGGTGCCCTTACCCAGGCTGAGGGCCGCCTCGAGCTCGCGCCACCGCTCGTCGCCGAGGACCCCGGATCGCCGCTCGTCCCACGCGCGCCACAGGTCGGTACCGGTCCCGACGGGCCGACCCTCGAAGCGCGCGACGGGTCGGGGCCCCGAGACCACGAGCAGGCAGGGCAGGTTCGTGCTGAAGGCGCCCATCAGGGCGCCCGGCACCGACTTGTCGCACGCCGCCAGCACGACGACCCCGTCGAGGGGCTGGGAGCGCAGGGACTCCTCGAGCTCCATCGCGAGCAGGTTGCGGTACAGCATCGCCGTGGGCTTCATGAGGTCCTCGCCGAGCGACATCGTCGGGAACTCGAGGGCGATCCCGCCCGCGGCCTCGACGCCCTCACGCAGGGGCCCGACCAGGTCGGCCAGGGGCTGGTTGCAGGGATTCAGGTCGCTGGCGCTGTTGGCGATGCCGATGAGGGGGCGCCCCCCGTCGGACCGCACCGGGGCGCCGCCCATCCGCAGGGCCACCCGACTGTCCAGGGCGACCTCGTCGTCGCCGCGCACCCACCGGTCACTGCGCAAGGTCACGGCTCGGGTACCCCCAGGCCAGCGGCCCCGGGCTTGGACACCACGATGTCTCCGGCCACGTCACCGAGGGTGTCCACCGCGATGGCCGCCCGGCGGACCTTCTCGCGCACGTTGTTCACGACGTCGTCCATCACCTGGCGACCCGCCGGGTAGACGGCCCGCGCGTTGCGCAGCCCGAACTTCGCGTACAGGGGCGCGGCGACGGTCACGAGCTCGGCGAGCTCGTTGCCGCGCACCATTCCGCCCATCGAGTCGGGGGCCTCCACGTACAGATCGATCGGCGCGCCCGAGAGCGCCCGGATCTCACTGAGCTCGGTGAGCGTCATGTCGCTCGGCACGTTGACCGTCGTGCCCCCCAGGGCCACGAGCTGACGGAACGTCACCGGGTTCGAGGGCGCGAGGACGGCGGAGATCTTCCAGACGATCGCGGCGGGGATCTCCCCGTCGGCCACCATGCGCGAGAGGACCTCCATCAAGCCGGTGTCCGCGACGAGGAACCCGCGGATGCCCACGTCGATCGCGCGCAGGATGTCCTCCAACGCGTAGCGCAGGTGGTCGAAGCCGCGCAGACGTCCGTTGAGCAGCGCCCCGTCGGGACTGCGCACGCCCCCACCGACGCCGAACTCCTCCCTCGGCCCGACGAAGAGGCTCACCTCCATGCCCTCGTCGGCTCCGATGCGGGCCATCTCGGACAGTTCGGCCTTACTCAACAGCATCGCGCCACTGCCCTGGGAGACGCGGTGGACGATCACGTCGTGTCGCCGCGACTCCTCGACGACGGCGCGCAGCGCGCTCGGGTTCTCCACGCTGGGAATCTCGATGCGCACCTGGGC
>NCBE01000053.1 GCA_002255565.1 Actinobacteria bacterium 21-73-9 | reverse complement strand
CACGTTGTAGAGGAGGCCGACCGCGAAGAGCTCCGCGATGAGCGCGGTGCCGCCGTAGGAGAAGAAGGGCAGGGGCACGCCGGTGACCGCCCACCACCCGACCACCGAGGCGACGTTGATGACGGCCTCCACCATGATCCAGGTGGTGATGCCCACGACGATGAGGCGGTAGGTCCCGTGCGGGCTGCGCTGGGCGATGCGCACCGCGGTGACGAGGAAGGCGACGAAGAGGGCGAGGACGCACAAGGTGCCGACCAGTCCGAGCTCCTCGCCGATCACGGTGAAGATGAAGTCGGTGTGCGCGTTGGGCAAGAGCCCGTACTTCTCGCGGCTGTGGCCGAGTCCCAGGCCCGTGAGGCCACCGGCCCCGAGGCCGATCTTCGACTGGACGAGCTGGTAGCCGCTCGTCAGGAGGTTCGCGTTCGGATGCAAGAAGGCGGTGAGGCGCTGGGCCGAGTAGGGCTTGATCTTCATGAAGACGACGAAGCCCGCGACCGCGACGATGCCGACGGCCACGAAGAAGCGCCGCGGCAGACCGACCATCCACAACATCACCAGGGCGAGGCAGAAGACCACCGACGCCGTCCCGAGGTCGGGCTCGGCGACCACGAGGAGGCCACCGACCAGGATCGGCCAACTGAGCACGAGCACCCGGCGCCAGTCCCCCAGCTCACGGTGGTGACGCTCGATCAGCCAGGCGACGAAGAGGATCGTGAAGAGCTTGAAGAGTTCGGAGGGCTGCAGCTGGATCACCTTGAGGTTGAGCCATCGGGTGCCGCCGTTGGACGACGTTCCGACCAGGCGCACCGCCACGAGAAGGCCCACCCCGACGTAGGCGAGGGCCGGCGCGCTCTTGACCAGTCGGTCGAGGCGAACGCGTGCGGCGATGTAGAACGCGACCACGCCCAGCGCGAGATAGGCGACGTCGCGCACCATGATGGCGAAGACCGAGGTCCCCGCGGCGGCGGCCTCGCCCTCGCTGGCCGAGGCCACGAAGACCGTGCCCAGGGTCACCATGGCCGAGGTGATCCCCAGGAGCGTGCGCCCCAGCGCGCCACCGTGCTCGAACGGCTTGAGGAAGCGGACCTCGGACATCAGACCACCTTCGCGATCTTGAGGAAGTCGCCGTAGAAGATCCCGAGGCCGAGCATCGCGAGCAGACCGGCGAGGATCCAGAAGCGGATGATGACCGTCGTCTCCGGCCACCCCTTCATCTCGAAGTGGTGGTGGAACGGCGCGATCTTGAAGATCCGTCGGCCGAAGACGCGGAAGCTGACCACCTGGAGGATCACCGACAGCGTCTCGGCGACGAAGAGGCCGCCGATGACGATCAGCAAGAGGTCGAGGTTCATGAGCAGGCAGAGGGCACCGAGCCCGGTCCCGACGGCCAGCGATCCGGTGTCGCCCATGATGATCCGCGCCGGCGCCGCGTTCCACCACAGGAAGCCCAGGCACGCGCCCACGAGGGCCACCGCCACCAGGCCCAGGTCGAGCGCCGCGTGGAGCCGGTAGATGCTGTAGTGACGGAACTGCCAGTAGCCGATGATCGCGAGGACGCCGAAGCAGAACGTCGCCGCACCGGCCGCGAGCCCGTCGAGCCCGTCGGTGAGGTTCACCGCGTTCGAGGTCCCGACCACGACGAAGACCGCGAGCACGAACCACCCCACGGCGCTGAGCCCCCAGCCCGGCAGGGAGAAGCGCGTGAACGAGAGGTCCGTCGAGGTGTGCACCCAGGTCAGCGCCAGCACGGCGAAGACGCCGGCGATGACCAGTTGGCCGGCGAACTTGCCGCGCTTGTTGAGGCCCAGGTTGCGGGCGTTGCGCACCCCGATGAGGTCGTCGAGAAATCCCAGCGCGCCCGAGGCCACGATCACCGCGAGCGCGAGGACCCCGGCCCGCGTGAAGGTGATGGCCGTGCCAACGTGGCCCATGGCGTAGCCGACGGCCGTCGCACCCACGATCACCACGCCCCCCATGGTCGGCGTGCCCGCCTTGTGCTGGTGGGTGGCCAGGTCCTCGAGGATGCGCTGGCCGATCGAGCGCGCGCGCAGGGAGCGGATCCACAGGGGCGTCACGAACAGCGCGAGGAAAAAGGCCACCCCCCCGGCCTCCATCAGGCTCAGCATCCACTCACCTCACGTACTCCCGGGCGACCTCGCGGTCGTCGAAGGGGACCACCGTGTCGCCCACGGTCTGGGTCGTCTCGTGTCCCTTGCCGGCCACGACGACGACGTCGCCGGGACCGGCGGCCTCGATCGCCGTCGCGATGGCCCGACGTCGATCCACCTCGCGCACGAGTGCGACACCGGAGTCGATCCCCGCCGCCACGTCGTCCATGATGGCATCCGGCGACTCCGAGCGAGGATTGTCCGAGGTCAGCACGACCGCGTCGGACCGGGCGGCGACCGCGGCGCCCATCTCGGGCCGCTTGGTGCGGTCCCGGTCGCCCCCGGCGCCGAAGACCGTGACGACCCGGGCCGTCGGCTCGAGCGCGCGCACGTCGTCGAGCAGGCGCGCCAGCCCCTCGGGGGTGTGGGCGTAGTCGACGACCACCGTGACCTCGTGGCCGTGGATGACCTCGAAGCGCCCGGGCACGGGCGCCAACTCAGAGACGGCCCGCGCGAGGGCCGCCTCGTCGAGGCCGAGGCTGGCCGCGATCGCCAGGGCGACCAGCACGTTGTCGACGTTGTAGTCACCCACGAGCGGCGAGTTCACCAGGTGGCCCCGCCAGAAGAACGTCGAACCCGACAGGGAGCTGACCACCTCGTCGGCGTCGGCCCGTCCGACCGGGGTCACCGGCAGGACCGTCTCGTCGGCCAGGCGGGCCCCGTAGTGGTCGTCGGTCCAGATGACCGCCCGGCGCGCCCGCTCTGGGGTGAAGAGGGAGGCCTTGGCCGCGAAGTACGCCTCCATCGTCCCGTGGTAGTCGAGGTGCTCGTGGCCGAGGTTGGTGAAGGCCGCCACGCAGAAGAACAGTCCCTCGACCCGGTGCTGGTCGAGCGCATGGCTCGACACCTCGAGCGCGACCACCCCGTCGGCGTTCGCGGGGTCGAAGGCGTCGACCTCGCGGGCGAGGGCCCGGTAGAGCTCGGGGGCCGCCGGGGTGGTGCGCGCGCCCGTGAGGGTCCCGATCGTGCCCGCGCTCCACCCGAGGCGTCGGGCCAGGTCGGCGACGAGGGTCGTGACCGTGGTCTTGCCGTTGGTGCCGGTGACCGCGACCAGCTTCGTGCGGGTCTGGGGCTCCCCGACGACGACGGCGCTGGCGTGGGCCACCAGGGCGCCGATCTGGCTCGCCGGCACGACGAGGACCGGCACCGCCACCGGCACCGGCCGATCGCTCACGACCGCGACGGCGCCGCGGGCTACGGCGTCGGCGGCGTGCTCGGCCCCGTGGGCCTGGATCCCCTGGAGGGCGAAGAAGAGGGTGCCCGGCTCGCAGGCCCGTGAGTCGATCTCGACCCGGGTCACCTCGAGGGCGGCCGTCGCCACGTCGAGGGTGAGGTCGTCGAGGACGTCGCCCAGCTGCATCAGGTCACGTCCGAGGACATCGTGGCCGCCGTGGCGGGCAAGGGGTGCTGGAAGACCCCGCTGGAGGGGATTCCGTAGTGGTGCAGGGCGTAGGACATGACCTGCTGGAAGACCGGGGCCGCGACGGTGCCGCCGTAGATGTTGGTCAGCGGGCGCTCCACGACCACGATCATCGACAGCACCGGGTGGTTCGCGGGGGCGAAGCCCACGAAGCTCGCGTAGAAGTCATTGGTCAGGGTGTCCTTGCCCGGCGTCGGGATCGTCGCGGTACCGGTCTTGCCCGCGACCTCGTACCCCGGGATGACCGCGTAGGTGCCGGTTCCGGCGAGCACCACCTGCTTGAGCATGTTCACCAGCGTCTGGTCGATCCCCGGGGTCAGGACCTCGTGGGTCGCGCTCGGGGCCGTCGGGCGGACGGTGCCGTTGGGCTCGACGAAGCCTCGCACGAGCTTGGGCTCGACGAACACGCCGTCGTTGGCCACGGTGTTGAAGGCGTCGAGCACCTGGATGGCCGGCACCGCGTCGACCTGGCCGATGGGCAAGGCGACCTCGTCACTCGTGTACCAGTGGGCGGCGTCCACCAGGAGCCCGGGGGTCTCACCCGGGAAGCGGACGGCGGTCGTCTGGCCGAAGCCGAGCCGCTGGACCTGGGCGAGCAGGCCGGCCTCACCGACGCGCAGCCCGATCTTGTAGGTGCCGATGTTCGACGACTGGGCCAGCACCTCGGTCGCCGTGAGGTGGATGAGTCCGTGGTTCTCCGCGTCGTGGAAGACCCGTCCGCCGACGACCACCGAGTTGGGGATGGTGAAGACGGTCCTCGGGGTGATCTTGCCCTCGGAGAGGGCGGCCGAGAAGGTCACCACCTTGAACATCGAGCCGGGCTCGTAGGCCTGGGTGAAGGGGAGGTTGTTGAGGGTCTGCTCGATTCCCGGGGCGCCCACGCTGCGGCCCCACGCCGGTATCGGCCCCAGGATCCCCGCGTGGGTCTTGGTGTTGACGAGCGACACGTCGGCCAGGACCTGGCCGGTGTGCACGTCCATGACGACCGCCTCGCCCGCGAGGCCGTCGAACTTCTTGAGGTCGAGCGCCATGTCGCGTTCGGCCACGTACTGCAACGACGAGTCGAGGGTCAGCTCGAGGCCCACCCCGGGCGTGGAGCGCTTGAGGACCGTCGCGGCCGTCGCCGGCAGGGCCACCCCCGAGGCCGACATGAACTCGCGGGTGATCCCGGTCTGGCCGGCGAGCAGCGACTGGTACTTGTACTCCAGGCCCGCCGTGCCCGCACCACTGGCGTTGACCCCGCCGATGACGGCGGTGGCCAGGGTCGGGTCGGGGTAGGCGCGCACCGAGGAGTCCTGCACGACGATCCCCGGGAACGCCAGGCCGGCGATTCGGTGACCGTCGGCGAGGTCGAGGGCGTTGCTCAAGACGACGTAGCCGTTCTTCTCCGACAGCCTCGCCGTGAGCTTGGCGACCGGCACGTGGACGAGGGGGCTCAACGCGGCGGCCTCCTTCGCCGGGTGAGTGATCTGGAAGTCGTCGGCGATGACGAGCGACGTCGGCTTGGAGATGGCGAGGGTCTGGCCGTTGCGGTCGAAGATCCCCCCGCGCAACGCCGGGGTCGTGACGTCGACGCGCACCTGGGCGAGCGAGAGGCGTGCGTAGTGCGCGTGGTCGACCACCTGGAGGAAGAACAGTCGGACACCCAGGGCGACGAACACGCCGGCCAGAACCGTGCGCAGCATGACGAGCCGTCGGCGCCCGGGCGGGGTCGGCGACGCCCCGCGAGCGCGGGGCCGGGTGTGGGTGGAGGGGTAGTAGGCGGTCACCGCTGCGTCCGAGATGTGACAGGTGCGTATCCGGAGAACTTCGGCAGAGGCAGTGGCGCATCAAGTGACGTAGAGGAGACCTGGGTGATCGTGGTCGGGTAGACGAGGTGGAGAGCCCCGGCGTGGGCGAGGACCTGACCGGGGCCGGACTGATTCGTGAGCGAGCCGACCTGCTCGGCGTACGTCGACTGGTCCTGGAGCAGCTCGCTCTGGAGGGTGTGGATCTCGACCTGGCGGTTGGCCTCGAGCATCGTGCCGACGATGGAGATCGACAGCCCCAGCAGGACGATCACGGCCGAGCGTGTGACGGCCGAACCCCGCCCCCACCGCTCGGCCAGCGCGCGACGACGCGGGGCGGTCGCGGCCCGGGCCGGTGCGCGTCGAGGCGATCGCACCGCCGCACGCCGCCGTTCGGAGCGACGCGGCAGGGTGATGACACTCACGGCGCCACCTTGCGCGCCGAGCGCAGACGGGCCGAGCGGGCCCGGGGGTTGCGCGCCACCTCCTCAGGGGTCGCGAGGCGCGCGCCACGATGGGCGACCTCCACCCGGGCGACCGCCCCGCACACGCAGGGCAGCCCGGGCGGACACGTGCACCCGCCGGTCCGCGCCTCGTCAAAGAAGGCCTTGACCGCCCGGTCCTCACCCGAGTGGTACGAGATCACGACCAGCACCCCCCCGACCGCGAGAGCCTCGAGCGCCGCGACGAGGCCCCGGGCGAGCTGTCCCCGCTCGTCGTTCACCTCGACCCGCAGGGCCTGGAAGACCCTCGTCGCCACGTGGCCGCGTCGGCGGGCGGCGGGCGGGACCGCGCGCTCCACGGCCGCGACGAGCTCGAAGGTGGTCGACGGACGGGCCCCCACCACGGAGCGCGCGATCGCTCCGGCGAAGCGCGACTCCCCGTGCTCGCGCAGCAGTCGGGCGAGGTCGTGGACCTCGGCGCTCGCGAGGTACTGCGCGGCCGTCAGCCCGCCTGACGGGTCCATCCGCATGTCCAGGGGGGCGTCGGAGCGGAAGGAGAACCCTCGGGCACCCTCGTCGAACTGGTGCGACGAGACCCCGAGGTCCATGAGGACCCCGACCACCGGGGCGTCGCCGAGGAAGTCGCGGTTCGACGAGAGGACCGCCTCGAGGTCGTCGAAGGTCGCCCCGACGATCCGGACCCGGCCGGCGACGTCGGCGAACCGGCGCGCGGCGGCGGCGCGCGCGGCGGGATCACGGTCGATGCCCAGGACGCGCAGGTCTCCGCGCCGCTCGAGGATCGCCGCGGCGTGGCCTCCCCCGCCGAGGGTGGCGTCGACCACCACCCCGGCGGGGACTCCCGCCAGGAGCTCGACGACCTCGCGCGCGAGGACGGGTTCGTGATAGTTGACCTGGGCCATCCGCAGCCTTTCAGTCGCGGCGAGAGACGGGAGGGCGGAGGAGGGTTCCCGCCTCGTCGCCGCGACTGCCAGGCTGCGCGTGGTCCGCGGCCGGTACTGAACGCTTACGCCTCCTCTCACTCGAGTCCCCGCTTGAACGTCGCCTCCGCGGCGTCGACCATCTCGGCGTAGGTCGGCGGGTTCCATAGCTCGATGTGGTCGATCGCGCCGACGACGAGCACCTCGCCCGACAGCTCGGCGTAGTCGCGGATCGCGGGCGGCAGGGCGAAGCGGCCCTGCTTGTCGAACTCGACCTCGGAGGAGTTGGCCGACCAGAACCTCATCACGCGCCGCTCCTCGGGGCCGCCCTCGCGCGAGCGGGCGAGGCGCTCTTCCATCTGGCGGGCGAACTCGCTGGGGGTCCACAGGGCGACGCAACCCTCGGTGTTCGGGCTGAGGCTCCCGCCGCGCTCGAAGGCCGCGCGGAACCTCGCGGGCAGGATGAGACGGCCCTTGGCGTCCAGCGAGTGCTGGAACTGGCCCACGAAGCCAAGCATCGCTCTCCTCCCACGGGCCCTCCACTGGCCCCCACTTCGTGACACCATACACCACTTCTCCCCACCCCTCCCCATTTTGTGGGGGTGTTGAGCCCCCGGGGCGGGTGCGAGCGCGCCGCGGCCGGGTCGGCGCGGACGGGTCGAGGCGACCGAGGTGGGCGAACGCGCGGTGGCGGCGGCGTCAGGCGAGCGGGGCGGGCCGCTCGACCCGCCAGGGCCCGTCGACTCGAGTCAACTCCTCGAGGACCGCCTCGACGGCGCCCTCGAGGCCGAGGGTCGCGACCGTGGCGTGAGCGAGCGAGGCGAACGCCCCCGAGGTGCCCGCGAACGCCGGGGCGAGGCGGGCCTGGGGCGAGGCGGGCAGCACCGTCGAGACGAAGGCGCCCTCGCGGACCCGCCACTGGGTGACCCCGACGGCCTTCAGGCCCCCGACGAAGACCTCCCCGGGGCCACGCCCGGCGAAGCAGACGCCGGGTCGGGTCGGGTCGTCCACGAGCCGGCCGCGGTGGACCTCAACGGGCGCGTCCCGGTGCGACCCGAGCACCCCGGCCCACCGGTCCCCCACGGCCACGGCCGTCGCGTGGACGTCGGGGGACCAGCGGGGGTCCCCCGTGGGCACCCACCAGTCGACCCAGAGGTCGCCCCGGCCCAGCAGGACCACTCCCCCGCCGCCGCGCCGGCGACGCACCGCCGCCGCGCCAAGCGCGGCGAGGTCGAGTGACTCGGTCGCCTGCGCGCTCCCCAAGACGACGAGGGCTACGGACGTCGACCTCACGATGACGGTGGCGACCTGTGTCGCGCGCAGCCGGTCGTAGTCGAGCAGTTCGGCGACGACGAGGCTCACGACGCCTTGGGCAGGTACGGCGCCCAGAGCGGATCGGGATCGGGCACGTGGCGCCACCGCCACCACGGCCCCTCGGGGACCCTCGGCTCGAAGTGCATCCGCCAGCCGATCTCCTCGAGCAGCCGGTCGCCCTTGAGCAGGTTGTGGTGCTTGCAGGCCGCCACGACGTTGAGCCAGTCGTGGCGGCCACCGCGCGAGCGCGGCACGACGTGGTCGACCGTGTCGGCGTGCTCGAGGCAGTACGCGCAGCGGTAGCTGTCGCGCAGCAGCAGGGCCCTACGGGTGAGGGGCGGGGTCCGCACCCGTGAGGGCAGGTGCACCATCTCGCAGAGTCGCACGATCGCCGGGATCTCCACGCTCACCGAGGCCGAGCGCCACACCTGCGGGGCCTCGGGCGTGGCCACGGGCTCGGCCCGGCCCCCGAGCACGAGCACGACGGCCCGTCGGTCCGACACCAGCTGCAGGGGCTCGTAGGTCGCGTTGAGCAAGAGCACCCGGCCCATGGCTAGAACTTACCGTCGCCGCTTCTGACTGACGGACCACCGCGCCGCTCGCACGACCTCGTCCACCCCGAGGCACCCGTCCTCGCGCCCGGTGGCCGTCGCCACGCGGAAGCGCCAGTAGACGCGATCGGGGACCGGGAGGAAGGGCCAGCGCCGCCACCACCCCCTCCGGCGCAGCCGCCACCCGGCGCGCGCGAGGGCGGCGACGTCTCCGGGGTGGTGCCGGACGTGCCCGACGAGTCCGCGCACGGGGAGCCCCCTCACGGCGCGACCCGCCAGGCGACGGCCGCCGCGCCGAGCAGCGGGCCCTCGGACCCCAGTGGCGAGGGCTCGAGCGCGACGTCGCGCGCGTAGCCGAGACGCGCGACCCCGCGCGCGCTCTCGGTGGCGCGCTCGAAGAACTCCGCGCCGTAGCCGAGGGCCACCGAGCCCGCCACGAAGCAGCGCACGAAGTCGAGCGTGGCCGCGAGCGCCCCCACGGCCCGCCCCACGAGGTCCGCGGCCCGTCCCCTCTCACCGACGTCGGCCTCGCTCGCCGGTCGGCCGGTGCGCCGCTCGATCGCCCCCCCGGAGGCCTCCGCCTCGAGGCAGACCCCCGCCCACGCCGGTCGAGACGACCATCGACAGGTAGTCGCTCACACCCCGGGCCGCGCCGTAGCGCCCCTCACCGAGGGCGAGGGCCCGGGCGTCGCCCTCCACCGACACCGGCAGGCCGAGCTCGCGCGCGAGCGCGCCACGCAGGGGGAAGTCACGCCAGGCGGGGATGTTGAGGGGGGACACCGACTCACCCCCGGCGCTCATCGGACCGGCGCAGCCCACCCCCACCCGGTCGACGCGCGAACGCTCGAGCCGCGCCGTGGCGAGGTCGCACACGGCTCCGAAGAGATCCCGGGGGTGCTCGGCGACGGCCAGGCGCCCGACGTCCTCGACCACGCCCTCGGGCGAGACGACCGCGACCGCGACCTTCGAGGCCCCGATGTCGATGGCGAGGCACGCGGGCCGCTCGCCCGCCCCCTCGCCGGAGGTCACTCGGCGCGCCGCCGGCGCGAGAGCCACTCGCGCCAGGCGCGGGCGCCCGACTCCGCGCCCGAGACGGGCTCGCCCCACGGCGAGCGCCCCAGGCGGCGGGCGTTGCGCTCGACGACGACGGCCGACACGAACATGAGGGCCACCCCGAGCAGGCCCACGACCACCGAGTGGGAGAAGAACAGGACGAGGATGAGCAGTCCGGCCACAAAGCCCGCCACGCCCCAGCGGATCCGCCGCCCGCTGTGGGTGACGACCGAGGTCTCGCGCACGCTCTTGACGAACGAGGGGTCGTGCTTGGTGAGGGACTCCTCCAGCTCAGCCAGGACGCGCTGCTCGTGCTCCGAGAGTGGCATCAGGACTCCTCTTCCCTCCCCCTTCGTGGGTACTCTACCGCCGCCCCGTTCTCAGCCGCACGTCGGAAGTGTCGGACCCACGCCACCGCGCGGGTAAAGATGGACCATCGCCGCCCCCGCCCGCCCCCTGCGCGTCGCGACCGTGTGCACCGGCAACATCTGCCGGTCGCCGATGGCCGAGGTGCTCCTTCGCCACCTCGTCGGCGCCGACCCGCTCCTGGTGGGGAAGGTCGAGGTGTCGAGCGCCGGGACGGCGCGCTGGCACGTGGGCGCCGCGATGGACCCGCGCGCCCGTCGGGCGCTCGACCGGGCCGGCCTCACGGGCCCGGGCAGCCCGGCGTCGTACGCGAGCACCGAGTACCTCCGGACCCAGGACCTCGTGGTGGTGATGACTCGCGAGCACGTTCACGAGGTCCGCAAGCGCCTCGACGGCGCCACCGCCCGGGTCGCCCTGTGGCGGGAGCTGGACGCACCGGGCTCGGGCCTCGAGGTCCCCGACCCCTACTACGGCGACGACGCCGACTTCGCGGCGTGCCTGGCGCTGCTCAGCTCATCGGGTCCGGCAGTGACAGCGGAACTTCGTCGGCGACGGGGTGCAACGTGGTCCTCAGGGCGACCTCTGGGAGCGTGAACGACAGCACGACGGCCAGCACGCCGATCGGGGCCGACCACCGGTAGACGTCCTGGATGGTCTGGGCGATCGCGTGGACCACCTCGCTGCGCACCAGCGCCGGAAGCCGGCCGATCACCGCCGGCGTCCACGACGAGGCCCTGGCGGGGAGCTGGGCGAGGCC
Organism: Actinobacteria bacterium 21-73-9; assembly: GCA_002255565.1. Classification (GTDB taxonomy): domain Bacteria; phylum Actinomycetota; class Acidimicrobiia; order Acidimicrobiales; family RAAP-2; genus RAAP-2. The sequence continues at coordinate 14,419 of NCBE01000053.1, read as the reverse complement.
GCTCGGGCCGAGGTCGGCCCCGACGTGGCGCGGCAGCTCGTTGGCGTAGAGCGCGCCGAAGACGGCCGTCCCGAAGGACCCACCGATCGAGCGGAAGAAGTTGGCCCCCGCCGTCGCCGCCCCGATGTCCGAAGGGTGCACGGCGTTCTGGACGACGGTGACGAGCAGCTGCATCACCAGACCGAGCCCGATTCCCAGGACCACCATGTAGGCGCTCAGCATCAGGTTGGAGGTCGCCTCGGTGACGACGCCGAGCAGGCCGAGTCCGACGGTCATCACCGCCGTGCCCACGATGGGAAACGGGCGGTAGCGCCAGCCCTTCGAGACGAGCGCGCCCGAGGCGATGGACGCGCCGAAGAGGCCGACCATGAGCGGGAGCAGCCGGACACCCGAGGCCGTCGGCGAGACGCCCCGGACGAGCTGGAGGAAAACCGGGAGGTACGTCAGCGCCCCGAACATCGAGAAGCCGACGACGAAGCCGATGGCCGAGGACGAGGAGAAGACCCGGTTCGCGAAGAGCTTGAGGGGCAGGATCGGCTCGGCCGCCCGGCGCTCGAGCCAGACGAAGGCCAGGGCCGCGACGACGCCGACGGCCACCAGGGCCATCGACGGGGCGCCGAGCCACGCGAGCGAGGTGCCCCCGAGCGAGGTGAACAAGATCAGCGCCGCGCTCGACACGGCCAGGGCGAAGAACCCGCCGTAGTCGATGTCGTGGCTGACCCGCGTCGCCGTCTTGGGCAGCACGGCGGCGGTCACCACCAGGGCGAGGATGCCCACGGGCAGGTTGACGAAGAAGATCCATCGCCACGACCAGTACTCCACGATGACCCCGCCGAGCAGTGGCCCAAAGACCGTGGCGGCTCCGAAGACGGCGCCGAAGAAGCCCGCGTAGCGGCCCCGCTCGCGCGGCGACACCACGTCGGCGATGATCGCCTGCGCCTCGATCATGAGTCCCCCGCCCCCGAGCCCCTGCAGCGAGCGGAAGAGGATCAGCTCGAGCATCGAGTGGGCGAGTCCGCAGAGCATCGAGCCCACGACGAAGATGACGATCGAGTACTGGAAGAAGTTCTTGCGGCCGTAGAGATCGCCGAGCTTGCCCCACAGCGGCGTGCTCACCGTCGTGGCGAGCAGGTACCCCGTGACGACCCAGCTGATCCGGCTGGCCCCGTGCAGGTCGCCGACGATCGTGGGCAGCGCCGTCGAGACGATCGTCGAGTCGAGCGCGGAAAGGAGCATCCCCAGCATCAGCGCGCCGAAGATCACGTAGAGCTCGCGCTTGCTCACGGCTCGGCTGGCGGTCGGCCCGCTGGACATGGTCTCCTCGTCACGTCGGCCACCCCGGGTGGGCGGGTCGGCCAACGCTACCGGGCCGACGCCCGCGCCGACGCGTCGCTAGCCTCGTGTCCATGGCCTCGCTCGCGCGCCGTCTGTCGCGCGCCGCGCGCCGCGAGTACACCTCTGCGCTCACCCTCAGCGTGGGCGTCGCCGTCGCGCTGGCGTGGTCGGCCGCTTCCCCCTCGAGCTACTTCGCCCTCGACGCCGACCACGTCGCCTGGCGCCTCGCCGGCTTCTTGGAGGTCGGCACGGCGCACGACCTCGTCGTCAACGGCCTGATGGCGGTGTTCTTCGCTGCGGTGGGTCTCGAGCTCAGCCGCGAGCTGACCCGCGGGGTGCTGACCAGGCGCGCCCACGCCGTGGCGCCGGTCGTCGGCGCCCTCGGCGGGATGGCCGCGACCGCCCTCGGCTCACTCGCCCTGGGCCACCTGCTCGGCCGCGCGGCGCTGGTGCGGGGCTGGGGCGTGCCCATGGCGACCGACGTCGCCTTCTCCCTCGGCGTGGTGGCCCTCGTGGGCCGACGCCTCCCGCCGGCTCTGCGGACCTTCCTGCTCACCCTCGCCATCGCCGACGACGTGGCGAGCGTCGTGGTGCTCACGTTTACCGGCACCACCCACCCGCGCCCGGTGGGGCTCTCGGTGCTGGCCCTCGTCGTCGTCGTCGGGACGCCCCTCGCGCGCCGCCTCGACCGCGCGGGGCCGGCGGTCGCCTTCTTCGTGGCGACCTGGCTCGGCTTCGCCTGGGCCAACGTCGACCCGGCCCTCGCCGGCGTGCTCGCGGGGGGCGTCGTCAACACCGGCGCCGTCTGGTGCGACCGGCTCGAGCAGCGCACCACCGTCCTCTCGGCCACCGTCGTCCTGCCCCTCTTCGCCCTCGTCGCCGGCGGGGTCGCCTGGCGGGAGCTCTCCGGGCCCACGACGCTCACGCTCGTCCTCGCCACGGTCGCGATCCGGCTGGTGGGCAAGGTGGTGGGCATCGCCGGCGGCGTGGGTCTGGCGCGCCTCGCGGGCTACCCACCTCACCCCACGCTCTCGACCCGCCTCGTCGTCCAGGTGGCCGTGATCTGCGCGATCGGCTTCACCGTGCCCCTGCTCTTCGCGGGGACCCTCTTCGGCTCGGCGAGCCCCACCTACGCGGCCCTGGACCTCGGACTCCTCGCGAGCTCGGTGGTGGCGGCGCTGCTCGGGACGTGGCTCCTTCGTCGGTCGGCCCGGTCGCTAGGTTGAGTCCGTGCGCACGCGCCTAACCGACCTGCTCGGCGTCGAGCACCCGGTCATGCTCGCCGGCATGGGTGGCGTCGCCTACAGCGCCCTCACGGCCGCGGTCTCCGAGGCCGGGGGGTTCGGCTGCCTCGGGGCCTCGACGATGTCGACGGGCCAGCTGCGCGACGAGATCGCCCTGACGCGCGCCGCGACCGCCCGGCCCTTCGGCGTGGACCTGCTCACCGCCTTCGCCGACACCCTCGTCGCCCAGACCGAGGTCGCCCTCGAGGGCGGGGCCCGCGCTCTGGTCGCCGGGCTCGGCGTGCCCTCGCGCGTGGTCGACCTGTGCCACCGCCACGACGTCCTGGTCGTCTCGCTCTGCGGCAAGGTCGAGCACGCCCGCCGGGCGATCGACGCGGGCTGCGACCTGGTCGTGGCCCAGGGGACCGAGGCCGGGGGGCACACCGGGGCGGTCGCCACCATGGTGCTCGTGCCCCTCGTCGTCGACGCCGTCGACGGGCGCGTCCCCGTCGTCGCCGCCGGTGGCGTGGCCGACGGCCGCGGGCTCGCCGCGGCGCTGGCGCTGGGCGCCGACGGCGTGTGGGTCGGCACCCGCTTCATCGCCACGCCCGAGGCGCGGGCCCTGCCCGGCTACCACGATCGGATCCTGGCGGCGGCGGAGGACGCGACGGACGCGACCACCCCGGGGCTCGACCCCGAGCGCGAGGGCTACCCGGCCGGCCAGGTGGTCGGCGCGATCGACGCGGTCGTCCCGGCGTCGCGGATCGTCGCCGAGATGGTGCGCGGGGCGGAGGAGATCCTCGCGCGGCTGGGCGGTTAGAGCGCCCCGAGGCCGACGGGGCAGCTGACCCCGGTGCCGGCGATCCCGCAGTAGCCGCCGGGATTCGCCTCGAGGTACTGCTGGTGGTACTCCTCGGCTAAGTAGAAGGGGCCCGCGGGGGCGATCTCGGTCGTCACCCCTGCGTAGCCCGCCGCGGACAGTCGCTCGCCGTAGGCGGCGGCCATCTCGCGCGCGACCGCTTCCTGGGTGGCGTCGAGGACGAAGAGCGCGCTGCGGTACTGGGTACCCACGTCGTTGCCCTGGCGATAGCCCTGGGTGGGGTCGTGGTTCTCGAAGAACGTGCGCACCACGTCGCGGTAGCTGAGCCGCGCCGGGTCGAAGACGACGCGCACGACCTCGGCGTGGCCGGTCTCGCCGGTGCACACCTCGCGGTACGTCGGGTTCGGGGTGTAGCCGCCCTGGTAGCCCACGGCCGTGGTCACCACGCCCTCGAGCCGGTAGAACAGCCGCTCGGCGCCCCAGAAGCAGCCCATCGCCACGGAGGCGACCTCGGCCCCGTCGGGGACCTCGGTCAGCGACGTGCCGAGAACCAGGTGGGGGCGCGCGACGACGAGCGGCTCCTCGCGCCCCTCCAGGGCCTCGTCGGGTCCGATCATCACGGCTCGCTTCAACACGGGGCCCACCCTAGGGGACCGTCGGCGCGTGCGAGCGCCGCCCGGCCCCCTGGCTAGGCTCGGTGGACCCGTCATGATCGCGATCGAGCACCTCACCAAGCGGTATCGCAAGACGGTGGCGGTCGACGACCTCGACCTGGTCGTCCAGCCCGGGGTCGTCACCGGCTTCCTCGGCCCCAACGGCTCGGGCAAGTCCACCACGATGAGGGTCATCATGGGCCTCGACCGGCCGACGCGCGGGCGCGCCACGATCAACGGCCGGCCCTACCATGACCTGCGCGACCCACTGCGCGAGGTCGGGGCGCTCCTCGAGGCCAAGGCGGTCAACCCCGGGCGCAGCGCGCGCAACCACCTGCGGGCGCTGGCCGCCTCCAACAAGATCCCCTTCTCGCGCGTCGAGGAGGTCCTCGAGTTCGTGGGGCTGGCGAGCGTGGCCACCAAGCGCGTCGGCGACTTCTCCCTCGGCATGGGTCAGCGGCTCGGGATCGCGTCGGCCCTGCTGGGCGACCCGGGCATCCTGCTCTTCGACGAGCCGGTGAACGGGCTCGACCCCGAAGGCATCCGCTGGATCCGCGACCTCTTCCGGTCCCTCGCCGCCGAGGGCCGCACGGTCTTCGTCTCCAGCCACCTCATGAGCGAGATGGCCGTCACCGCCGACCAGATCATCGTCATCGGCAAGGGCCGCCTCATCACGCAGGGTTCGGTGGACGACCTCACCGCCGCGGCGAAGGGCTCGGTCGTCGTGCGTGGCAGCGACCGCGAACGCCTGGAGATCGCCCTGCGGGCCGCGGGCGCCACCCTCGAGGCCGGCAACGACGACGCCCTGCGCGTGGGCGGGCTCACCGCCGAGGCGGTGGGCCGGCTCGCCTTCGACCAGGGGGTCGTGCTCTTCGAGCTGACCCCGGAGAGGGCCTCGCTCGAGGAGGTCTACATGGCCCTCACGGCCGGCGCCGTCGAGTACGGGTCGGGGGCGTCGTGAGCGCGCACCCCACCCTCGCCTCGGTGATCCGCTCGGAGTGGATCAAGTTTCGCTCGGTGCGCTCGTCGATCATGGGCGTGGCGATTACCTTCGTGCTCACCATCGGCATCGGCGCTCTGATCACCGCGTCGATCCGCACGCACTGGACCTCGCACCCCGAGGCCCATATCGGCTTCGACCCGGTCACGACGAGCCTCGGCGGGACCCTCTTCGCCCAGTTCGCCGTCGGGGTCATCGGCGCCCTCTTTGTCACCTCGGAGTACTCCTCGGGCTCGATCCGCGCCACCCTGGCCGCCACGCCGCGCCGGGTCGAGGTCGCCGCGGCCAAGCTGGCCGTGCTCGTGGTCTCGCTCCTGCTCGTCAGTGAGGTGGCGGTCTTCGTCACGTTCCTCATGGGTCAGGCCATCTACTCCGGGGTCGTGCCCACGGCGTCGCTGTCGAACCCCACGGTCCTGCGGGCGGTGCTCTTCGGCGGTCTCTACCTCACCCTGCTCGGCGTCGTGGGCATGGCGCTGGGCTGGCTGCTGCGCCAGAGCGCGGCGTGCATCAGCGTCTTCACCTCGGTGATCCTGGTGCTGCCGATCGTCACGTTCCTGCTCCCGTCGAGCTGGCAGAACGCCATCGGCCGCTTCGAGCCCTCGACGCTCGGCCAGTCCATGGAGTCGGTCGCGCCCCCGGCCCACGCCTTCAGCGCGGGCGCGGCCCTCCTCGTCCTGACGCTCTACGCCGCCGTGCTGATGGTGGCCGCGGCCACGGCCCTCACCCGTCGCGACGCCTAGACACGGGACCGGCGCGGTCCTAGGGTGAGGCCGTGGACCTGCGCGAGGCGTTGCGGACGACGGGGTCGATCCGCCGCTTCGCCGCCCACCCCGTCGAGGACGAACTCCTCCACGAGATCCTCGACGACGCCCGCTTCGCGCCCTCGGGCGGCAACCGCCAGGCGTGGCGCGTCGTCGTCGTGCGCGACCCGGCCCTGAAGGCGGCCGTCGGCGAGGCGTACCTCGACGCGTGGCACGACTACGTGGCCCACGTGCTCGCGGGCCTGATCCCCTTCTCCCCGCTCGCGAGCGACGCCGACCGGCACGCCGCGGCGACCCAGCGCGCCCACGCCGAGGCCGCCTCCAAGCCCGACGGCTTCGCCGAGACGATGGGCCGCGCCCCGGCGATGCTGGTGGTCGCCGCGGACATGGCGTGTCTGGCCGCCACCGACCGCGACCTCGAGCGCTACGGCTTGGTCGGTGGGGCCTCGGTCTACCCCTTCGTGTGGAGCCTGCTGCTCGCGGCGCGCGAGCGAGACCTCGGCGGCGTGATCACGACGGTGGGGACCCGCAACGAGCCCACGCTGCGGGCCCTCTTGCACCTCCCCGAGACGATGGCCGTGGCGGCCGTCGTGGTACTCGGCCACCCCGAGCACCGCCACACGCGACTCAGCCGTCACCGGGTCGAGGAGTTCGCGACCGTGGACCGCTTCGACGGGCCCGCCTTCTCGGTGGACCCGGGCGATGGCCCCTAGACCAGCGCGGGGCGCAGGTCGGCCGGCCAGTTGCCGTAGCGCTCGGGCGTCAACAGCAGGTCGGTCCCCTCGCGACGCAGGTGGCGCTGGCGCCAGATGAGCTGGGTCTGCGCGGCGGCCAGCACGCGATCGGCGTCGGTGCACTCGGTGCGCCAGGTCGGGTCCGCCGCGAGGTCGAAGCACCGGTACGACCCGTCCCCGAACTGCACGTAGGCGAGGTCGTCGGTGACGCTCACGGCGAGGTTGCGCTGGGCCAGCACGTCGGGCGCCGGCGCCTGGGCGCCCAACAGCAAGAGGTACCGGCTGTCCCACTCGTAGTGCGCGGCGGCGCGCCACTCGACCTCGCGCCCCTCGAGCAGCGGGGCGAGGGAGCGGCCGTCGCACTGAACCGGCGCCTCGAGGCCGAGGCTCTCGGCCAGGGTCGCGAGCAGGTCGACGTTCTCGGTGACGTGCTCGACGACCCGGGGGCCGAGTCGCGGGTCCCGCCACAGGCCGATGATGTGGTAGCTCTCGGGGAAGAAGCCGAGCTTCTCCTTCAGGCCGTGATCGCCCAGCTGGTCGCCGTGATCCGAGGTCACCACCACGAGGGTCTCGCCCCACTCGCCCCGGGCCTCGACCGCCTCGACCACCCTTCCCAACTGGGCGTCGACCTCGCTGACCATCCCGTAGTACTGGGCCCGCAGGCGCGCGACGGCGCCCGGGTCGCCCGCCGCGGTGCGCGGCCAGCGAAGGGCCGCCCGGTGCAAGGGGTGCTGGGCACCGGCCTCGACCGGGGGGATCGCCGAGGGGACGTCGCGGGGGTCGTAGAGGCGCGAGTACTCGCCCGCCGCGGCGTAGGGCGGGTGGGGGCGCAGGTAGCTCAGGTGGGCGAACCAGCCCGACTCCTGGCGGTGCAGCCACCCGAGGAACCGGTCGGTGAGAAAGGCGCTCAGCGAGTGTTCGGCCGGCCGGGACGGCTCATCGATGACCGACTCCTCCCAGCCGCTGCCCACGTCGTAGCCGAGGGCCCGCAGGTACTGGATGTAGCCGGCCTGGGAGTTCGGCAGGTAGAGCCCGACCGAGAAGCCCGGGAGCACCCCGTCGTAGTCGTCGAGGCGCGGGTCGTCCGGCCCGACCGCCTCGACGGGGTCGACCCCCTGGTCGGTGTAGCCGAAGAGGGTCGGGTCGTAGCCGGCGCGCCGGGCCACGCGCGCGAGGTTGTCGAGCCGCCGGTCGAGCGGCGTGCCGTTGGCCACGACCCGGTTGTTCATCTGGTAGGTGCCCGTGTAGAGCGCGGCCCGCCCGGGCGAGCAGGGGGCCGCCTGGGAGTAGTGGCGCGTGAGGCGCGCGCCCTCGCGGGCGAGGCGGTCGAGGGTGGGGGTGGTGACGAGGGGGTGCCCCGCGGCGCCGTAGCTGTCGGCGCGGAACTGGTCGAGCGTGACGAACAGGACGTTCACGACGGGGCTCGCACGAGCCGGGCCACGTGCGCGGCCAGGTCGTCGATGATCGCCAGGGCGCTCGGGACGACCCCGCCGTAGCGGATGAAGCCGTGGACCATCCCCTTGGCCTCGAGCAGCTCGACGGGCACCTCGAAGTGCTCGAGGAGCCCGCAGTAGGCGACCGCCTCGTCGCGCAGCGGGTCGCACTCGGCCACCACGAGGATCGCCGGCGCCACGCCGGCGAGGTCGCCGCAGAGCAGCGGGCTGACCCGCCAGTCGGTGGGGTCGGCGCCGGCGAGGTAACGCCGGTAGTCGCGCGCGAGCTGGTCGAGCTCGAGGAGGTAGCCCGAGCCGTAGCGGTGCGCCGACTCGGTCTTCACCTCGGGGCCGAGCGTTGGGTAGAGGAGGACCTGCCCGGCGAGCTCGACCTCGTCGCGCACCAGCCGGCTGGCCACCGTGACGAGGTTGGCCCCCGCCGAGTCGCCCATGAGCAGGATCCGGTCGTCGGGCCGGCCCACCTCGCCGCGATGGGCCGCGACGTGGGCGAGGGCGTCCACGACGTCCTCGAGCGCGGCCGGAAAGGGGTGCTCGGGGGCGAGTCGGTAGTCGAGGGCGAGGATGCGCCGGCGAAGGTCGCTCGACAGTCGTCGACAGAGCCAGTCGTGCGAGTCGAGGTCGCCCACGACGAATGAGCCCCCGTGGGCGTAGACCACGACGGCCCCGGGCACCTCGTCCACGGGCACGTAGAGGCGGGCCCCCAGGCGGCGCCCGACGAGGTCGAGGCTGCGCTCTTCGACCAGCGCCATCGGCGCGGGGTCCCGCCCGAGGTTCACCAGGTCGGCGCGGAACTGGCGGCGGCGCTCCTCTAGGGTCAGCGACTCGAGGTCGGGCACCGGCGTGGCACGCGCCTCGGCGAGGAGCCGCTCGATCGCCGGGTCCAGCCCCACGACCGGTCAGCCTAGACGCGGGCGCGGACGCCGCCCCGCGCGCCGCCAGGCCCGCTCGAGTCGGTAGAGCGCGGCGAGGTCGCTCCCCCCGGGCGGGGCCGCGGGCTCGAACCGCTCGCCCTCGGGGGGGCGCCCGGCGAGCTCGTCGAGCGTCGTTCGCCCGAGGGCGAGCGCGCAGAGGTGACCCACCCCGCGCAGCTGGGCCACCCGGGGCGAGGGGGTGCGCACGACGGCCCGCCCCGTCGCGTCGGCGACCATCTGGCACCACAGGGTCGACTCGGCCCCTCCCCCGACGAGCGACACCGGCTCGAGCCGGTGGCGGGTGAAGCGCTCGACGTGCTCGAACAGCCACGCCACGTTGGCCGCGACCCCCTCCATGACCGCGCGCACGAGGTCGGCGCGGCCCGTGGCGACGCCGAGCCCCGCGATCACCGCGCGCAGCCCCTTGTCCTCGACGGGCGAGCGCTCCCCGGCCAGCCAGGGGCCGACGCGCACGCCGTTCGAGCCGGCCGGCGCGGTGGCCGCCAGCGCCGTGAGCTCCTCGTAGGACGCCTCGGGCCAGAGCAGGTCGCGGCACCACTCGAGGGCGCGGGCGCCGGTCTCTTGGTTGTCGATCACGAGGTAGCGGCCGTCGCCCAGCCCCGGGACGGTGGCGATTGAGTGCACGACGTCGGTCTTCTTCGACGGGACCGGACAGCTCACCCAGGCCGTGGTCGAGAGCGCCGCGTGCGCCTGGAACGGGGCCACGGCGCGCGCGCCGAGGGCGGCGGCGTGCAGGTCGGGCACGGCCCCCACGACGGGCGTCCCCGCACGAACGCCCAGCGCGTCGGCCGCCAGGGCGCACAGCCCCCCCACCACCGAGCCGGTCGCGACGAGCGGGGGAAGCTTCTCAGCGGGCAGCCGCGAGAGGCGCACCAGGCGCGCGTCGTAGTCGACGCTCGCGAGGTCGCGGGTGTCGGTCAGCCACAGCGCCAGGCGCGACGCCGGCGACCCCGTCGCCACCCCCGTCATGCGGCCCGTGAGGTAGTCGATCGGCTCCACGTACCAGCGCGTCCTCGCCGCGACCTCGGGCCGCTCGCGCTCGAGGTAGAGGATCTGGCCCAGGGGGTCGCCCGCCGAAACCGACGGGGCACCGGCGCTGCGCCGCACGAAGGCCGCCACCTTGAGCGGCGCGTAGCCCATCACCGGTCCGCCCAAGACGGACCGGGCGTGGGCCACGCCCCGGGTGTCGAGCCAGGTCAGGCACTCCCCGACCGGACGGCCGTGCTCGTCCACCGGGACGGTGGAGGCGTACTGGCCCGTCACCCCGATCGCGACCACCCTCGAGGGGTCGACGGTCGCCACCAGCCGGCGCGACGCCGAGGCGATCAGTCGCCACCACTCCTCGGGGTCCTGGGTCGCGGCGCCCGTCGGGTCCACCCGCGTGGCGACCGCGTGGATCTCGACGTCCACGACCTCGCCCTCGAGGGTCACCAGGGCGACCTTCGGCCCCCCCGTGCCCAGGTCGACCGCCAGGCAGAGGTCACTCACGGCGCCGGGGGCACCGCGAGCTGCTCGTCCATCATCTCGGCCATGACGGCCCGGATGAACTCGTCGGCCTCGTTCGACCATCCACCGGCCACCCCGCCGTATATCGCCCCGGAGCGGGCCGGCTCGTCGCGGTGGGCTCGGGCGTACTCGACGGCGTCGGCCAGGTCCGCGGCCCACCGCTCGACGACCCCGGGCTGGGTCTGGGGTCTCGTGACGGCCATGTGCAGCGCGTTGGGGTACTGCTGGCCGTTGAGCCGCCACCCGCGGGTGCGCAGGAAGTCGTTCACGTGGTACACGTCGAACTCCTCGGAGCCGAACGAGAAGAGGAAGGTCGGCTCGCCCAGCACGCGCAGCGACGGGTGGGTCTCGACGGCGGTGCGCATGGCGCGCGCCGTGTCGAAGATCGCGCGCGCGTAGCGCCGGTACCCCGAGCGCCCGAGGTGGACCATCGCCGCCCAGGTCGCGGCGAGCAGGCCGCCCGAGCGCGACCCCTCCATGCCCGGCGAGCAGTACTTACCGCCCGACCAGTCGGTCTGGTAGAAGTACTGGCTGTCGCGCAGCGTCGTGTCGGCGAAGCACAGGACGCTCGTACCCTTGAGCGCGTAGCCGTACTTGTGGGTGTCCGCCGAGATGGTGGTGACCCCGGGAACCGAGAAGTCGAACGGCGGGACCGGCTCGCCCAGCTCGCGCCCGAACGGGAGGATGAACCCGCCCAGGCAGCCGTCGACGTGCAGGCCCACGCCGCGCTCGAGCGCGAGGGCGCCGAGCTCGGGGATGGGGTCGACCGTGCCGTAGCCGTAGTTGGTCGCCGAGCCCACCAGCGCCACCGTGTCGGCGTCGATGTGCTCGCTCACCCAGTCGAGGTCCACCCGCGTCGTCTCCGGGTCGACGGGCGCCACGCGGACCTCGACGCCGAAGAGGTGGCCGGCCTTGGTGAAGGCCGGATGCGCCGTCTCGGGCTTGATGAGGTTCGGTCGGCGCGTGCGCGCGACGTTGGCGTCGCGGTAGGCCAGCACCGCGTGGGCGATCGACCCGCTCCCGCCCGAGGTCACCAGCCCGCCGGGACGGCCCGTCAGCGAGGCACCGCCCAGCATGTCGAGGGTCATCGCGATGATCTCCGCCTCGAACTTGGTCGCACTCGGGCACATGTCGCGCTGGAGCACGTTCACGTGGCTGAAGTGGGCGAAGGCCCGGTTCAAGAAGTCGTAGTGGTCGTGGTCCCCGCAGTACATGGTGCCCGAACACTGGCCCGACTCCCAGGTCGGGTCCTCGGCGGCGGCCATCGCCGCGAGCTCGGCGAGCACGGCGTCGCGCTCGACCCCCTCGTCGGGCAGTCGTCGGTGGGCCTCGAAGCGGTCGGCGTAGGGGTAGGTCACGTCTCCTCCTCGTGGCGCGCGAAGCGCCCCCGGTGGACCACGTCCTCGGCCGGACGGCGACGCGCGCTCACCGAGGGCGCCTGGGGCTCGAGGTCGACGGCGCGGTAGCCGACCGACACCGCACCGATCGGCGTGAAGGCCTCGGGCACGTCGAAGTCGGCGCGGAAGGCCGCGACGTTCTCCGGGGCGATGCCGAAGAAGCACGCCCCTAGTCCCTCGTCCACCGCGGTGAGCAGCATCAAGAGCGACGCCATAGCCGTGTCGAGGTGCCAGTACGGAACGGGCCAGCGGGCCTCGTCCCGGTCCGTCCACCCCTTGTCGGACCGGGCGTAGCGCTCGAGGTAGGCGTCGCGGTGCGAGAGGGGGACGACGACGAGCGGCGCGTTCTGGATCCGCGGCGTGTTCTCCACCCTCGTCGGCACGTGGCGCCAGAACCGACGCCGGTCGTCAGCCTCGGTCAGCACGAGGAACGCCCAGCCCTGGGAGAAGCCGGCCGAGGGCGCGCGCAGCGCGCTCGCCACGACGCGCTCGACGACGTCGCGCGCGAGGGGGCGGTCCTCGTACTCGCGAACCATCCGCCGGCGGCGCACGACCTCCGAGAACTCCATCGCGTCATGGTACTGACGCGAAGGAGCAGTGCGACTAGAGGACCTTGGACAGGAAGTTCTGGAGTCGTGGCGACGTCGGGTGGGTCAGGACCTCTCGCGGGTCCCCCCACTCCTCGATCACTCCGGCGTCGAGGAAGTAGACGGTGTTGGCCGCCTCTCGGGCGAAGCCCATCTCGTGGGTGACCACGATCATGGTCATGCCCGAGCGCGCCAGGTCGCGCATCACGTCGAGCACCTCGCCGACGAGCTCGGGGTCGAGGGCGCTGGTGGGCTCGTCGAAGAGCATGAGCTTGGGGTCCATCGCCAGGGCCCGCGCGATCGCGACGCGCTGCTGCTGGCCGCCCGAGAGCTGGGCCGGGTAGTAGCCGTCGCGCCCGGCGAGGCCCACCCGGTCGAGCAGCTCGCGCGCCCGGGCCCGCGCCGCGTCGTCTTTCACCTTGAGGACCTTCTCCTGGCCGAGCGTGATGTTCTCGAGGACCGTGAGGTGCTGGAAGAGGTTGAAGCGCTGGAAGACCATGCCGATGCGCGCGCGCTCCGCGCAGATCTGCCGGTCGCTGCGCTCGTAGAGCTTGGCGTTGCGGAGCTCGTAGCCCACGAGCTGGCCGTCAACGAGCAGTTCGCCCGCGTCGTGCTTCTCGAGGTGGTTGATGCAGCGCAGGAACGTGCTCTTGCCCGACCCGGAGGGGCCGATGAGACAGGCCACCTCGCCGCGACCGACCTTGAGGTCGACGCCCTTGAGGACCTCGACCCCCGCGAAGTGCTTGCGCACGCCGATGGCCTCGACCATAAGCGGTGGGGCCGACACGCTCATCGTTCCACCGCGCCGGCGAGACCGCGCCGGTTCGGGAACTTGGCGACGATGCCCGCGAGGTCTCGGCGCATCCTTTGCAGCGGCGTGGGTGGCGGTGTGCGCAGCGCCCCGCGGCCGAAGTGGCGCTCGAGGTAGAACTGGCCGATCGAGAGGACCGTCGTCACCACCAGGTACCAGAGGCTCGCGGTGAGCAGGAGCGGCATGATCTCGTAGTTGGCCGAGTAGATGTTGGTCGCCGCGCCGAGCAGCTCGATTACTCCGATGACGCTCGCCAGCGAGGACGTCTTCAGCATCGAGATCACCTCGTTGCCCGTGGGCGGGATGATCACCCGCATGGCCTGGGGCATGACCACGTAGCGCAAGGTCTGGCGGCGCACCATCCCGATCGAGGTCGCGGCCTCGACCTGGCCCTCGTCCACCGAGAGCAGCCCGGCTCGGGCGATCTCGGACATGTAGGCCGCCTCGTTGAGCCCGAGGGCCACGCAGGCGGCCTCGAGCGGGGTGAAGACCGTGTTCGTGTGCACGGTGAGAAAGGCCACGGCCGTGAAGGGGATGCCGAGGCTGATCCGCGGGTAGAGGATCGCGATGTTGAACCAGACGAGCAGCTGGACCAGCACCGGGGTCCCCCGGAAGAACCAGGTGTAGGTCCAGGCCGAGCCCGACAGGACCCGGTTCGGCGAGAGCCGCATCACCGCGAGGATCATGCCGAGCACGATCCCGACCACCATCGCGATCACCGTCAGCTCCAGGGTGACGAGGAGCCCGTGGAGGATCTCGCTGGTCGTGAAGTAGCGAAAGACGATGTCCCAGGAGAAGCGCCACTCGGTGACGGCGTGGCAGACCCGCGAGGCGCCCGTTCCCTGGCACGCCCTCTGGCCGGTGGGCAGCCTCGACAGCAGGGTGTGGACGATCATCGCGACGACGACCAGCGCCGCCGCCACCCCGACCCACCGCCCGACGTGACGGACGGGGACGACCTTTATAGAGCCGTCCCCGTCCGTACTCACGTTCGTCGCTGGTAGTTCAGTTCAGTGCGTCTCAGCCCGCCGCGCCGTTGATGACGACCTTGCTCGCGGGCAGCCCACCCTGGGTGACCCCCCAGTGCGCGAGGACCTTGTGGTACACGCCGCTGGCGATCAGCGTCTTGATGGCGGCCCGGGTGGCCAGGGCCATCTTGTGACCGGTCGCGGTCTTCGGGAAGGCGATGCCGTAGGGGGCGACGTT
>NCBE01000052.1 GCA_002255565.1 Actinobacteria bacterium 21-73-9 | reverse complement strand
GCCATGCTCGCCTGGACGACGCTCGCCCAGGGCCTCGACGAGGCCTCGACCGACTGACCCGCCCTAGGGCGCGCAGGGTCGCGGGTTGTACGACGCGTAGGTCGCGGTCGGGCTGGTGGTGGTGGTCGCCGTCGCCGACGTGGCGTGACCCGAGGCGTGGCCCGAACTCGACGCGGGGGTGGATCCCGCCGTCGTGGTGGTCGTGGGCGCGATCGCCGGGGGCAGGGGCGTCTGGCCCGAGGAATTGGGCGGCGGGTTGGTCGGCGTCTCGAGCTGCGATCCGAAGACGTTCACGAAGAGCTGCTGGGTCTCGGGCTGCTGGACGTAGAGCACGTCGCCGAGCACCGGGCTGGTCGCCGAGTAGACGGGCAGGGTGTAGGTCGAGATCGCGTTGGCGTTCAGGCTGTGGAAGCGCACGGCCAGCCCGACCAGCTCGTTCAGGCTGAAGTTCTGGTCGAGGGTGATCCCCTGGGGGATCTTGGAGAGGAAGTTGTTGATCGTGAGGGGGTTGTAGAGGGTCTTGCCCCGGTCGACCATGGCGCGCAAGAACGCGCTCTGTCGCTCGATGCGCCCGAAGTCGCTCGTCCCGTCGTAGAGCCAGCCGTCGGCGTAGAGGGTGGAGGGCGGGGTGTTGTTCCCGGGCCAGACGCCGTGGCCCTTCACGTTGTAGTAGTAGTGACGGCTGCGCACGACCGCGAGCGCCTCGAAGCCCTTGATCAACTGGCAGCCCGGGTGACGGATCCGCAGTCCCGAGTAGGGGTCAGCCGCGGGGTACGGGAAGTCCAGGTAGACCCCGCCCAGGGCGTCGGCCGCGTTGATCAGCCCGGCGAAGCTCACCACGACCGTGTCGTTGATGGGGATGCCGAAGTTCGCCGTGACCGTCTGGGCGAGCAGGGACGGCCCGTTGCCGAAGTTCACGAGGCCCGCGCGCGAGTCCGACCCCACCACCAGGATGTTGAAGGGCTTGCCCGAGATGGGCTTGACCTCGCTCGTGACGTTGATCTTGTGAATCTGGGAGAAGCGCCAGTTGGCGTAGAGGTAGCCCCCGCCGACGACGACCACGATCAGGGCGACGAGGCTCGCCACGCTGATGAGGGCGATGCGCCCGGCGCGGCGGCGACGTCGGCGCGGCCGGCGCGTGGGCTCGGCCGGGGTGCGCCCGTCGACGACGTCACCGAGCGCGCGCAGCCGGTCCTCGTTGGCGATCCCGTTGGAGCGTCGGGACGGTTCGCGGTCGCCCCCGTCTCGTCTCCTGGGCATCGGTCGATTCTACCGCCGGAGTCCAAGCGCCCGGGTCACGCCCGCGGCGCACCGAAGCCGTCGTAGCCCTCGAGCTCGAGCCGCTCGGCGAGCTCGGGACCGCCGCTCGCCACGACCCGGCCGTCGCGCACGACGTGGATCGTCGTGGGCACGAGCTCCACCAGCAGGCGGCGGAAGTGGGTGATGGCGAGCACCCCGCACTCCCACTCCGCGGCCGCCGCCGAGAGCCGGCGCGCGACCGCGGCGAGGGCGTCGACGTCGAGGCCCGAGTCGACCTCGTCGAGCACGCAGAACCGCGGGTGAAGGACGCCCAGCTGGACCATCTCCGCGCGCTTGCGCTCCCCACCCGAGAGGTCGACGTTCACGAAGCGCTCGAGCAGCTCGGGCCGCAGCCCGACTCGCACGGCCTCCTCGCGCACGCGCGCCGCGACCGTGGCGGCGTCGGCCCCGGCGGCGACGAGCATGTCGAGCGGGCGCACGCCCGGGACCTCGAGGGGCTGCTGGAGGGCGAGGAAGAGCCCCGCGCGGGCCCGCGCGGTCGCCGAGAGATCGAGGAGCTCGCGCCCGTCGATCGTCACCGACCCCCCGAGCACCCGGTAGCCGGGGCGCCCGGTGAGGGCGTGCGCCAGGGTCGACTTGCCCGAGCCGTTCGGGCCCATCAGGGCGTGGACCTCGCCGGTGGACATCGTCAGGTCGAAGCCCTTGAGGACCTCGCGGTCCCCGACCGCGACGCGCAGCCCCTGGATCGAGAGCGTCGAGGTCACGGGACCTCCACCACCAGCTGCCCGTTCGCCTCACGCACCTCGTAGTGGGCGACCGGGCGGGTCGCGGGCAGCGACAGGGGCTCTCCGTCGACGAGGCTGAACAGGGCGCCGTGGCGGGCGCACTCGATCTCGGCGGCCTCGACGTCGACGTAGCCCTGGGAGAGGGGGAAGTCCTCGTGGCTGCACCGGTCGTCGAGGACGTAGAGCGACCCCTCGATGCGCACCACCACCAGGGTCCGCCCCGGCGCGGGGACCGAACGCGGGACGCCCACCTCGTAGTCGGCGAGCCGGCCGAGGGGCACCGTCGTCACGAGCCCACCACCGCGGCCCGGGCGACCTCGCCCACCGCCGCGGCGACGTCGGCCTCGATCGGCGCGGCGAGGCTCGCGGGCAGGGCCTCGAGCATCTCGTAGAAGAAGCCCTGGATCATCAGGCGCAGGGCGTCGACCCGTTCGACCCCGCGTGACTCGAGGTACCAGCGCTGCAGCGCGTCGAGGGGCCCGACGCTCGAGGCGTGGGCGCACAGCACGTCGTTCTCTCGGATGTCGAGGTTGGGCACCGAGTCGGCGTGCGCGCTCGACGAGAGCAGGAGGTTGTGGTTGGTCTGGCGCGCGTCGGTGCGCGTGGCGCCCTTCTCGATCTCGATGAGTCCGGTGTAGACCGAGCGCGAGCGCTCGGCGACCGCGCCCTTGGAGAGCAGCCGAGACGTCGTGCGCGGCGCGAGGTGGAGCTGGCGGGTGCGAAAGTCGTGGACCTGGTCGCCCCGGCCGAGGAAGGTCGTGCGCAGCACGTTGGTCGCGCCCGCGCCGCGCAGCTCCGCGTCGTTGCGCGAGCGGTCGTAGTGGCCGCCCAGGCCGATGACGGCCTGGTGCAGACGGGCGTCGCGCTCCAAGACGCCGGTCGTGCGCGCGACCTGCCAGGCGGTCTCGTCCAGGCGCTGGTAGGTGACGACGGTCAGCGACCCGTCCGCGTCGACCGCGTACTCGCTGAGGGGCACCACCAGCCCGTCGCGGCCGCCCTCGAGGTACTCGACGAGCACCGCCTCGGCCCCGCGCCCGACCTCGACGCGCAGCCGCGGGAAGGACGCCCCGACGCCGGCGAGGCCGAGGACCACCACGGGCGCCGAGAGGACCGTGCCCGCCTCGACGCGCACGACGGTCGTGGCCGGGGCGAGCGCCGCGTTGAGCAGCGAGAAGGCGTCGCGCGCGTAGCGCTCGGCGAGGGGCCGGCCGGTGTGGGACCGGCCGGACTCGTCGGAGGAGACGTGGACCCCCTTCGGGAGCTCCCCCAGGGGGGCGAGGTAGCCGTCGACGACCGTCAGGACGAGGTCCGCGCCGTCGGCCAGGCGCCGGGCCGAGTCCGAGGGCGCCACCGGCGAGGGGCCGGTCGGCACGACGTGGTGCTCGAGGCCGAGCTCGGTGAGCGGGGTGTAGCGCCAGATCTCGTCGTTCGACGAGGGCAGGCCGACCTCCTCGAAGGCCCGCCACGCCTCGAGTCGCCCGCCGCCCGGGCGCGCGTCGATCACGGCGGCGGCGGAGTCGGCGAAGGTCGTCATAGGCGGCCCGAGGGCCTCGGGCAGTGTACCGGTCCGCCCCCCTCGCCTAGACCGGCGCGACGTGGGACGATAGGGCCATGGCCTTCAGCTCCGACGTGATCGACCTCGAGCGCGACGGCCGTGTGGCGACCCTGTGGCTCGACCGACCCAACGCGCGCAACGCCCTCGGGCGGGCCTTCTGGCGCGACCTGCCCCGGGCCGTCGCCGCCGGCGTCGCCGAGCCCGGCGTGCGCTGTCTCGTGCTGGCCGCTCGGGGCCGCGACTTCACCGTGGGGCTCGACCTCAAGGAGGCCGGCGGCGTGCTGGCCGCGCCGGGCGCGAGCGCGCACGAGTCCCTCTACGAGTCGATTCGCACGATGCAGGCGTCGGTCTCCTCGCTCGCCGAGGCGCCGGTGCCGGTCATCGCCGCCATCCACGGGTACTGCCTGGGCGGGGGCATCGACCTCATCTGCGCCTGCGACGTCCGTCTGGCGTCGGGCGACGCCACGTTCTCGGTGCGCGAGACGCGCGTGGCGATCGTCGCCGACCTCGGCACCCTCGAGCGCCTGCCGCGCATCGTCGGCCCGGGCCACGCGGCCGAGCTCGCCCTCACCGGGCGCGACATCGACGCCGACCGGGCCGCCGCGATCGGGCTCGTCAACCACCGCGTCGAGGGTGGCGCCGACGAGGTCCTCACGGCGGCGCGCGCCATGGCCGAGGAGATCGCCGCCCTCTCGCCGCGCGCCGTGCGCGGCACGAAGGCGGTGCTGCGCTTCAACGACGAGCAGGACGTCGAAGAGGGCCTGGTCCACGTCGCGCGCTGGAACGCGGAGAACCTCTTCGGCCCCGACCTGCGAGAGGCCCTCAGCGCCTTCGCCGAGCGCCGGGCGCCGCAGTTCGCCGACCCCGAGCCCTAGCGCTGCCAGAACCGCCAGCCGCGACGGCGGCGCTCGGCCTCGTCGAGTTCGCGGCGGCGCTCTTCGACCAGCCCGGGCGCGACGGCCTCGACGATCTCGTCGGCGGCGGCCAGCAGCGCTCGACGGTCGTCGGTCGAGACGTCGCCGTCGGGCGCCGACTCGACGGGTCCGTCGACGAGCGTGCCGTGGACCCAGCCCACGTCGGCCAGTCGCCGCTCGTAGGTGACGCAGTCCACCGGGCACGACCAGGGCTGGTCCGGGGCGTTGCCCAGGACGCAGAATCGCGCCACCTCGCCCGACGCGTAGGTACGGCTCTGGAAGTGCTTGCACTCCTCGCGCATGCCCACCGCTGTCGATCCTCCCGCGCCGCGACGGCTCAGCCGATCGAGCCCTCCATCTGGAGCTCGATGAGACGCGACCACTCGACCGCGTACTCCATAGGCAGCGTACGGGTCACGGGCTCGATGAAGCCATTGACGATCATCCCCATGGCCTGGCTCTCGCTCAGACCCCGGCTCATGAGGTAGAAGAGCTGGTCGTCGCCGATCTTCGAGACGGTCGCCTCGTGGCCGATCGAGGCGTCCTGCTCGCCGACCTCCATGTAGGGACGGGTCTCGGAGACCGAGCGCTCGTCGAGCAAGAGGGCGTCACAGCGCACGAAGCTCTTCGCGCCGGTCGCGCCCTCTTCCACCTTCACCAGGCCGCGGTACGCCGCGGTGCCCCCGTCTTTGGAGATCGACTTGGACACGATGGTCGAGGTCGTCTCGGGCGCGCAGTGGATCATCTTCGCGCCGGCGTCTTGGATCTGGCCGGCTCCGGCGTAGGCGACCGACAGCACCTCACCGGAGGCCTTGGGCCCCATGAGGTAGACGCTCGGATACTTCATCGTCAGGCGCGAGCCGATGTTGCCGTCGATCCACTCGACGTGGGCCTCGGCCTCGGCCCTCGCTCGCTTGGTCACGAGGTTGTACACGTTGTTCGACCAGTTCTGGATCGTCGTGTAGGTGATCCGCGCCCCCTCGAGGGCGACCAGCTCGACCACGGCCGAGTGAAGCGAGTCGGTCGAGTACACGGGCGCCGAGCAGCCCTCGACGTAGTGGACCTGCGAGCCCACGTCGGCGATGATGAGGGTCCGCTCGAACTGGCCCATGTTCTCGGTGTTGATGCGGAAGTAAGCCTGCAGCGGCTGGTCGAGCTTCACCCCGGGTGGGACGTAGATGAACGACCCGCCGCTCCACACCGCCGAGTTCAGCGCCGCGAACTTGTTGTCGTTTGGTGGGATCACCGTGCCGAAGTACTTGCGCACGATCTCGGGGTACTCGCGCACCGCGGTGTCCATGTCGCAAAAGAGGACGCCCTTGCTCTCGAGGTCGGCCCGGTTGCGGTGGAAGACGACCTCCGACTCGTACTGGGCCGTGACCCCGGCGAGGTAGCGCCGCTCGGCCTCGGGGATTCCGAGGCGCTCGTAGGTCGACTTGATGGCGTCGGGGAGGTCCTCCCACGAGTCGACCTGGTGATCGGTGGGCTTGATGTAGTAGTAGATGTTGTCGAAGTCGAGGTCGGGCATCCGATCGGCGAACCACGGCAGCATCGGCTTGCGCTCGAAGCGGCGCAGGGCGTCGAGGCGGAACTTCAGCATCCAGGGCTCCTCGCCCTTCATCGCGGACATCTCGCGCACAATCTCCTCGTTCAGCCCCTTCTTGGGCTTGAACGTGGGCAGCACGTCGTCCGACCACCCCAGCTGGTAGCGGCTGAAGTCCAGATTGTCGATCGCCATCGTGCTCCTTCGCCGGGTTATCCCTACGTCCATAGTAGTAACCGGCCCGGCCGGGACGACCGCCGGGGCTGGCAGAGTGTGGGGATGCCCGACGCCCCCCGCGCCCCCCAACGCCCCACGGTCCTCGCCCGGCACGCCGACGAGCGGGTCGACCCCTACTACTGGCTGATGGACCGCGAGGACGAGGAGGTGCTCGCCCACCTGCGCGCCGAGAACGCCTACCACGCCGCCGAGATGGCGCCCCTCAAGACCCTCGAGGACCGTCTCTTCGAGGAGATCAAGAGCCGGATCGAAGAGACCGACATCTCGGTGCCGGTGCGCAAGGGCTCGTGGTGGTACTTCGAGCGGACCCGCGAGGGCCTCAACTACCCCATCAGCGTGCGCGCCCCCGTCGAGGGCGACGGGCTCACCCCGCCCGTGGTCGACCCGGCGTCGACGCTGCCGGGCGAGCAGGTGGTGCTCGACGAGAACGCCGAGGCCGGCGAGAGCGACTTCCTCTCGGTGGGCGTGCTCGCCGTCAGCCCCGACGCCGCGTGGGTCGCCGTGGGCACGGACTTCGAGGGCGCCGAGCGCCACAGCGTGACGGTGCGCCCCCTCGCGGGCCAGGCGCCGCTCGACGACCGGCTCGAGGACGTCTACTACGGCTTCGCGTGGGCCGCCGACAGCCACCACGTCTTCTACACGCGCGTCGACGAGGCGATGCGGCCCTGGCAGCTGTGGCGCCACCGGCTCGGCACCCCCCAGTCCGAGGACGTCCTGGTCCTGCAGGAGGACGACGCCCAGTTCACCGTGTCGGTGGGACGCAGCCGTGACGACCGGGTGATCGTCGTCGCCCTCAGCTCCTCGATGACGACCGAGGTCCGCGTCGTCGCGGCCGACCGGCCGACCGACCCGCTCGAGGTGCTCGAGGCCCGCCGCCACGGGATCGAGTACGGCGTCGAGCACCTCGTCGACGCCACCGGGCGCGCGTGGTGGCTCAAGGTGACCAACGAGGAGGCCACCGACTTCCGGCTGCTCGCGCGCCCGGTGGCGGGCGGCGAGTGGCGCGAGATCGTGTCCGAGCGACCCGGCCAGCGGATCGACGCGGTCGACGCCTTCGCCGGGTTCCTCGTCCTGAGCGAGCGCGACGACGGCTGCGCCGCCGTGCGGGTCGTCCCACTGGGCGACGGGGCGGACCCCTTCGGCGACGACGTCCTCGCCCGCTCGTGGCTCGTCGAGGGCGAAGTCTTCCCCCGCACCGTCGGCCTCTCGGCCAACCCCAACAGCGACACGCCGCTCTTGCGCGTCGTGCTCACCTCGATGGTCACCCCGACCCTGGTCGCCAACGTCGACGTCGCGACCCGGCGCATGACGGTCCTGAAGCAGCAGCGGGTCCTGGGCGACTTCGACCCCACCCGCTACGTCACCGGCCGGCTGTGGGTGGAGGCGAGCGACGGCGTCGCGGTGCCGGTGTCGGTGGTCGCCCGACGCGACCGCGTGACCCTCGACCCCGACGGCACCCCCCGGCCCGCCGGGCCCTCGCCTCTCCTGCTCTACGGCTACGGCAGCTACGAGATCTCGATCGAGCCCGGCTTCTCCTCGCTGCGGCTCAGCCTCCTCGACCGCGGCGTCGTCTTCGCCGTGGCACACGTGCGCGGCGGGGGTGAGATGGGGCGCTCCTGGTACGAGATGGGCCGACTGGCCCAGAAGCCCACGACGTTCAGCGACTTCGTGACGGTCGCCCGCGACCTCGTGGCGCGCGGGTTCACCACGCCGGCGACCCTCGCCCTCCGGGGGGGCTCGGCCGGGGGACTCCTCATGGGCGCGGTCATGAACGCCGCGCCCGAGCTCTTCCGGGCGGTCGTCGCCGAGGTCCCCTTCGTGGACGTGCTCACCACCATGCTCGACGACTCGCTGCCACTGACGGTCGGTGAGTGGGAGGAGTGGGGCAACCCCGACGCCAGCGCCACGGCGTACCGGACGATGAAGGGCTACTCCCCCTACGACAACGTGCGCGAGCGCGACCACGACGGACGCCCGGTCCGCTACCCCGAGCTCTACGCGACGGGGGGCCTCAACGACTCGCGCGTGGGCTTCTGGGAGCCGGCCAAGTGGGTCCTGCGCCTGCGCGACGCCAACCCCGAGAACCACGCGGTCCTCAAGACCGAGATGGGAGCCGGCCACGGGGGGCCGTCAGGCCGCTACGACGCGTGGCGCGACGAGGCCCAGGTCCTCGCGTGGGTCCTCTCGCGGATCGCCCCCGAGGCGGCGCTAGAGCAGTAGGACCGCGCGCGCGAGGGCCAGTCCGTGCGACGGCCCGGTCGCCCCGCGGTGCAGGTAGTACGCCACGACGGCCGCGACGAGGGCGGCCACGACGATGACGCCGAGCAGCGCCGCGCCCCAGCGCACGAGCCCGGACCGGCGCGAGGAGTGGGCGAGGAACCACGCCTCGTTGTGGCGTCGTGCGGTGGGCACGACCTCCTCGGGCGAGACGGCGTCGCTGAAGACGTAACTGCGCTCGGGGTCGAGGCGCGGTCGGGCCGTGGTCGGGCGGGGGTGGGGCGACTCACCGGGCTCGAGGAGCCGGAAGCCGCGCGAGGTCTCGTAGGGCGACGGCGGCGGCGCGACCAGGCGGCCCTCCACGGGACCGGCCGGCGCGGTGGCGTCGCCGCGGCGCACCCGGCGCACCCGGGCGACCAACGCCCCGAGCACGACGACCACCACGATCGTGACGACGGCCACGAGGGCGATCGTCACCGGCGAGCCCGACGGCGCGGGCGGTCCACGTCCCTCACTCCACGCAGCGTACCGAACCCGGCCGCTCAGCCGAGGTGCCGGTACTCGCTGGAGAAGTAGACGAGCGGGGTGCCCGGGAAGGTCTCGACGTGCTCAAGGTCGACCACGACGACGTCGTGGTCCCCGTGGTTCTCCACCAGGCGGACCCGCCCCTCGAGGTGCGCGAGGGCCCCGGGCAGGAGCGGCGAGCCCCCCGGGGCCCGGCGCCACTCGCGCCCGGCGAACTTGTCGGCGCCGGTGGTGGCGAAGAGGCGCGCGACCGGCTCGTGGTCCTCGGCCAGGATGCTGACGCCGAGCACCCCGACCGCCCGCATCCGCGCCCACGACGCCGAGGCCCTCGACGCCGCGAAGAGGACCGACGGCGGGTCGACCGACAGCGACCCGAAGGCCTGGCAGGTGAACCCGGCCGGACCGTCGGGCGTGGCGGCCGTCACGATGACCACACCCGTCGCGAAGTGGCCGAAGGCCCGTCGGGCGTCGTCCTCGTTCGGGCCGCTCACCGCGCCACCCTAGGGGCGCCCGCGAGGGCGAACCCCTCCCGGGCCTTCGTCACGAGCCCGTCGGCGACGAGCCCCTCGAGGACGCGGCGCCGGCGCGCGGGCTCGAGGCCCGCGAGGTGACGGTGCATCTCGGCCGCCGTCGCCGGACCGTGGCGCAGCCGCTCGATCGCCCGGCCGCGCCACTGCCGGTCGGAGCCGGCGAAGGGCGCCTGGCGCCTCGTGACGTGGGCGCTCGCCGGCGCCGGGTCCTCGCCGCCGGCCGCGCGCCAGGCGCACACCCGCGCGAGGGGACAGCTCGCGCAGCGGGGCCGCGCCGCGCAAAAGACCGCGCCGAGGTCGATCATCGCCTGGTTGAACCGGCGCGGGTCGCGCCGGCCGAGCAGGGCCGCGGCCTCCTCGCGGGCCTCGCGGGCCGCGAGCGGCCGACCGGCGACGGCCCGGGCGAGGACCCGGGCGACGTTGGTGTCGACCACGGCCACGCGGGCGCCGAAGGCGAAGGCCGCGACGGCCCGGGCCGTGTACTCCCCCACGCCCGCCAGGGCGCGCAGGGCCTCGACGGACTCGGGGACCCGGCCGTCGTGGCGCTCGACGAGGGCGACGGCCGCGCGCTGGAGGTCGCGGGCGCGCCGGTGGTAGCCGAGGCCCCGCCAGGCCGTGAGGACCTCCGAGAGGGGGGCCGCCGCGAGGGCGGCGGGCGTCGGGTAGAGGTCGAGGAACGCCCGCCAGGGCCCCGCGACCCGCGCGGCCGGGGTCTGTTGGAGCATGACCTCGCTCACGAGCACGGCCCAGGGGTCCCGCGCGCCGACCCACGGGAGGTCGCGCGCCAGGCCCGGGGCCGCCCGCGACACCGCGCGCGCGACCCGGGCCCGGTCAGTCGCCCCAGACGTCGTCACCGTAGGGACGGCGACGCGGGGGCGCCTGGTCGCGGCGCCACACGAGGACCTTGCGGCGGAAGTAGCAGACCTCGACGCCGTCTTGGTTGAAGCCCTTGGTCTCGACGGCCACGACGCCGCGGTCGGGTTTCGTGGTCGAGGGCGTCACCGACAGGACGCGGCTCTCGGCGTAGATGGTGTCGCCGTGGAAGGTCGGGTGGCGGTGGATGAGCGACTCGACCTCGAGGTTGGCGATCGCGGCGCCCGACACGTCGGGCACGCTCATCCCCAGCACCAGCGAGTAGACGAGGTTGCCGACCACCACGTTGCGCCCGTGGACGGTCTCGTGCTCGGCGAACCACGCGTCGGTGTGCAGCGGGTGGTGGTTCATCGTGATCATGCAGAAGAGGTGGTCGTCGGCCTCGGTGATCGTCTTGCCGGGCCAGTGCCGGTAGACGTCACCGGCGACGAAGTCCTCGAGGTAGCGGCCGAAGGGCCGCTCAAAGGTCGCCACGGCCTACGAGGGCTCGACCGGCGCACGCGCCGGACGGGTCGTGAACGAGACGAGCCCCCCGGGCAGCGTCTCCCCGTCGACGACGAGCCGCCAGGAGTAGCGCGCCCCCTCGCGCAGCGGGATGGGCCCGAAGTTGATCGCGATCGGCACGTCGACGGGCGTCCCGTCGGGGACGTCCTCGGGCGGGGCCACCGAGAAGTCGCCGCGGACCTCGACGAACTGGGGGCCGTCGGGGGTCTCGAAGGCGACGGGCTGACCGTCGGTGTCTTCCAAGAAGAGCTCCCAGTGGTGGGTCGTGGCGAACTCGGGCGTGTCCACCCCCACTTTTATCGCCACCGCGGAGGGCGTGGGCTCCGGTCCGGTCACCGACCAGCCCCCGCCCAGGATGTAGAGCTTGCCGTCGGCGACCTGGGCCGCGTCGGCGAGGATCATCGTCACGTTCACGCGCTCAGCCTAGGTCCCGCGCCCGCGCCCGCCGATAGAGTCGCCGCCATGGCGACCCCCACACCCCCCGACCCTGAGGGCCTCGCCGCCCTCGTCGAGTCCGCCCAGGCCGTCGTCGACGCCGCCCTCGCACGCCTCGCCGCCGACGGGGGGCCCGACGCCCACCAGGTGCGCGCCTACGACCTCGCCCACGTCGCGAGCGCTTTCGCCGCGGCGCGGGCCTGTCTCGGCTACGCCCGTCGCGGTGACACCGAGGCGGCCCTCGTGGGGGTCTTCCTCGCCCACGCCCTCGGCGAGCTCGCGGGACGGGTCGCCGGGCGCGAGGGCGACTGGGGGGTCGGGGCCGACTGGTTCGCCCCCTTCGCCGGGTTCGTCGCCGCCTACCGCGACCCGGAGGCCATCGCCGCCGTCGCCGAGACGCCCGGGGAGCGCCACCTGGGCGAGGACTTCGAGCTCGTGGCCCGGACCTTCCGGCGCTTCGCCGAGGAGCGGGTCCGACCCGTCGCCGAGACGGTGCACCGCCACAACGCCGACATCCCCGAGTCGGTGATCGACGGGCTCAACGAGCTCGGGGGCTTCGGGCTGTCGGTGCCCGAGGAGTTCGGGGGCTTCGCCACCGGCGGGGCGTCGGACTACCTCGGCATGGTGGTGGCCACCGAGGAGCTGAGCCGCGCGAGCCTCGGCGTGGGCGGGTCGCTCATCACCCGGCCCGAGATCATGACCCGCGCGCTGCTCGCCGGCGGGACCCCGGAGCAGAAGGCGCACTGGCTGCCCCGTCTCGCCTCGGCCGAGGTGCTCTGCGCGATCGCGGTCACCGACCAGCCCCCGCCCAGGATGTAGAGCTTGCCGTCGGCGACCTGGGCCGCG
>NCBE01000051.1 GCA_002255565.1 Actinobacteria bacterium 21-73-9 | reverse complement strand
CATCTCCCCCGTGCGGAAGTCCACGTGGGTGAGCATCACGAGGGCGACGTCGCCGTCGAGGTGCTCGGCGAGCCGCGAGCGGTCGATCGCCCTCACGCTGTGGGACTTCGCGCACTCGGCCGGCGCGGTGCCCCTCGACGTCGAGGGGGCCGACGTGGACTTCGCCGCGGGCTGCGGCTACAAGTACCTCAACGGTGGGCCGGGCGCGCCGGCCTTCTGCTACGTGCGCGAGCGCTGGCAGGGCGTCCTTCGCAACCCTCTCCCGGGGTGGCTCGGCCACGCCCGCCCCTTCGCCTTCGAGTCCGACTACGAGCCGGCGCAGGGCATGCGGGCCTTCGTGACGTCGTCGCCGTCGATCGTGGCCCTGGCCGCCCTCGACGGCGCGCTCTCGGTCTGGGAGCGGGCCACCATGGACGACGTGCGCGCGAAGAGCCTCGCGCTCACGGACCTCTTCATCGAGCTCGTGGAAGGGCGCCTGCCCGGGGTCTTCGAGGTCGTCACGCCGCGCGAGCACGCGCGGCGTGGCTCGCAGGTGGCCCTGCGCCACCCCGACGCCTACGGCGTCGTCCGGGCGGTCGGCGACGCCGGTGTCGTCGGCGACTTCCGCGCCCCCGACATCGCGCGCTTCGGCTTCACGCCGCTCTACCTGCGCTACGTCGACGTCTTCGACGCGGTCGAGCGGCTGGCGCACGTCATCGAGAGTGGCGCCCACCACGACGAGCGCTTCGCCGAGCGGGCGGCGGTGACCTGACCTAGAGGGCGTCGACCCCGGAGGAGGGCTCGAGACCCCGGGCGAGGGCCGCCTCGATCCCGTCGAGGACGGACGTGACCGGCTGGGCCGCGTCGACGGTCAGGCCCCGTTCCTCAGGCGCCAGCGGCTCGAGCGTGGCGAACTGGGAGTCGAGGAGCGTCGGTGAGGCGAAGTGGTCCTCGCGCTCGGCGAGCCGCTGCGCGGCCACCTCGGGGGGGAGGGCCAGATGGACGGTCACGAGGTCGGGCGCGTGGGCCTTGAGGACGTTGCGGTAGGTCCGCTCGAGCGCCGAGCACGCCACGACGACGCCCGGGGCCGCCAGCCGCTCGCCCACCGCGCGTAGCCAGGGGAACCGGTCCTGGTCCGAGAGGGGACGCCCTTGGGCGAGCATCGCCCGGTTCCGCGGGGGATGGAGGTCGTCGGCCTCCACGTAGCGAAAGCCCAACCGGTCCGCCAGGGCGAGCCCGACCGTGGTCTTGCCCGCACCCGACACCCCCATCACGAGGATGCGCGACGTGGAACCGCTCTCGTCCCCTTGAATCCCGGGTCTCCTTTCCACGAGAACGCGAACGTTCGTGGCCTCGAGCCCTGACGGTAGTGGACGGTCATCGTGGAGTAGAGGATGCCGCGTCGAGTTCGGAGGGGGTCTCCGAGGAGCACCGTCGCGTGGGGGTGGTAGTGGATCCTCGAGGCGGCGCAGTAGGGCGTGCAGGGGTTCTCCCCGAAGGTGGCCACGGCGAGCGCCGAGCGCGCCCCCCAACGGATCCAGTGGATCCCGGTGAGGGCGGTGTTGGCGTCCGCGCAGGCGATCACGAACGAGGCGGGTCGGCGCACCACGTGGTTGGAGCAGGCGAGCAGGCCGGGGGTCGCGGTCGCCCCGGCCGGGGTCGCGAAGGCGACGGGCGCCACCGCGAGGAGCGCCAGCGCGAGCGCCCCCAGCTTCGGGCCGCAGCGCCTCACGGCCGCCCGCCGGTCGTGAGGGGCTGGACGACGCGGTGGGTGACGCCGCCCCAGCGGTAGGTCACGACGGCCCGCGAGAAGCGATCGCCGTGCCCGGTGGCCACCGGGGCGTCCAGCACCACGCTCGCGCCGGGGAAGTACGACAGCGGCGAGGCGGCGCAGTTGGGCGTGCACAGGTTCAGCGCGAAGGTCGTCACGCCGCGCGCCGACGTCGCGCCCCACGCGCTCCAGCGCGTCGCGGTGAGGGCCGAGTTGGCGTCGGCGCAGGTGAGAGTGAGGGTCGTCGGCTCCACGACCGCGTCGCCCGTGCAGGTCGCGACCCGCGGGGCCGACGCCGTCACGGCGCCCGTTCCCCCCAGGCCGTGGCGTCCCGAGGTCCCCGAGGCG
Source organism: Actinobacteria bacterium 21-73-9 (assembly GCA_002255565.1). GTDB lineage: Bacteria > Actinomycetota > Acidimicrobiia > Acidimicrobiales > RAAP-2 > RAAP-2. The sequence continues at coordinate 9,209 of NCBE01000051.1, read as the reverse complement.
GCGAGCGCGGTAATGGTGGCCGCCCCGGCGACAAGGACCACGGCGAGGGCGAGGACGGACCACCGGGCGATCCGGCGCCGACCACGTCGCCGGGCCTCGGGGATGAGGGCCTCGGGGGAGGCCGGAGACGGGTGGGTCGGCGGGGGTGCGGTTAGCGTCATTGACGCTACTATAATTAGCGTCATGAGTGAGGTCAAGTCAACGGGGGGTGCCGGGCTCGGTCTCGCCCCGCCGGACCGGGGTGACCCGATGCTCCTGCACGACCAGGTGGCCGCCGAGATCCGTCGGGCGATCCTCGACGGCGAGGCCCGACCCGGTGAGCGGCTGCCCCAGGCGCGAGACCTGGCGGCCGAGCTCGGCGTGAACACGAACACGGTGCTGCGCGCACTGCGCGCGCTGCGCGACGAGGGCGTCGTCGAGATGGGCCGGGGCCGGTCGATCCGCGTGTCGGGCCGTCCCGATCGCGGAGCCGTCGCGGTCAAGCTCAAGGAGCTCGTCGAGGTGGCGCGGCGCCACGGCGTCGGGCGCGACGACCTGGTCGCGATGATCGAGCGACTGCCCCGCTGACTACTGGGAGAAGACCACGGTCCGCTGGCCGACGAGCGCCACGCGGTCCTCGGCGAGCAGCTTCACCGCGCGGCTCAGCACGATGCGCTCCACGTCGCGTCCGATGGCGACCAGCTCCTTCGGGGTCCGGGCGTGGGTGACCCGGGCCACGTCCTGGTCGATGATCGGTCCCTCGTCGAGGTCGGCCGTGACGAAGTGGGCGGTGGCGCCGATCAGCTTGACCCCTCGCTCGTAGGCCCGGTGGTACGGGCGCGCGCCCTTGAAGCCGGGCAGGAACGAGTGGTGGATGTTGACGATCCGCCCCTCGAACTCCGCGCACAGCTCGGGCGTGAGGATCTGCATGTAGCGCGCCAGGATGACGTAGTCCGCGTCGGATTCGACGATTACCTGTCGCAACTCGTCTTCCGCCTCGACCCTCGTCTCGGGGGTGACGGGGATCTCGACGAAGGGGGCCCCGTGGTGCTGGGCGAGGGGGGCGAGTGTCGAGTGGTTCGAGACCACGGCCACGATTTCGAGGGGGATCTCATCGTGCTCGACCCGGTAGAAGAGGTCGGTGAGGCAGTGGTCGTGATCCGAGACCATCACGACGGCGCGGCGCCGCCGGTCCTCTCGGCGCACCCTCAGGACCGGTGAGAATCGCTCGAGCTCCTCGCCGAGGCGCGTGGCGACACGCACGGGCTCGGCGAGCGCGGTCTCGAAGCGCGTGCGCATGCAGAACTGCCCGGTCACCGGGTCCGTGAACTGGTCGTTCTCCAGGATGTTCCCGCCCACGGCCACGATGGCCGAGGTCGTCGCGTGGACGATCCCCGGCGCGTCAGGACAGCGCAGCGTGGCGACGTAGGTAACGGCGCCGGGCATCCCTAGAGCGTAGGGGGCTACGCGCGGTAGGAGTAGAAGCCCTGCCCCGACTTGCGTCCCAGCAGGCCCGCCTGGGTCATGCGCGAGAGCAGCGGCGGCGGGGCGAGGTGGGACTCCTTGAACTCCTCGTAGAGCGACTCGGCCACCGCGAGCGTGGTGTCGAGGCCGATCAGGTCCGTGAGGGCGAGGGGGCCCATCGGGTGGGCGCAGCCCACGACCATGCCGGTGTCGATGTCCTCGGCGCTGGCGAAGCCCGATTCCAGCATCCGGATCGCCGACAGCAGGTACGGGATGAGGAGTGCGTTGACCACGAAGCCCGCTCGGTCGGGCGAGGTGATGACGGTCTTGCCGAGGGTGTCGGTGGCGTAGGCCCGGGCCTTGGCCGTCGACTCGGCCGAGGTGAGGAGCGACGAGATGAGCTCGACGAGTCGCAGTACCGGCACCGGGTTGAAGAAGTGCATTCCGATGACCTGCTCCGGGCGGCGGGTGGCCATCGCGAGTTTGATGATCGGGATCGAGGAGGTGTTGGTCGCGAGCAGGGCGTCGGCGTCACGCACGACCCGATCGAGGGTCGCGAAGACCTCGAGCTTCGTCGCCTCGTCCTCGGCGACGGCCTCGATGACGAGCTCGCGGTCCTCGAGCGCGTCGAGCTCGAGGGTGAAGGTCAGGTTCGCGTGGGTGCGCTCGGCGAGGTCCTCGGCGAGCTTGCCCGAGGCGACGGCCCGCGAGAGCGAGCGGTCGACCCGCTCGCGGCCCCGCTCGAGGGACTTGAAGTCCTGCTCCACGACAATCACCTGGCCGCCGGCGCGCGCCGCGACCTCGGCGATGCCCGAACCCATGAGGCCGCAGCCCACTACACCGATTCTCTCCACGAGGACCTCCTTGTCCACGGCGTCGCCGGGCCGAGCGCGAGTCTACGACCGCGCCGTGGGCCTCCCGGAGGGCTCGCTACCATGGGGCTAGCCGTCGCACAAGGAGCCGCCGTGGACACCGTCAACGTGATCATCGAGATCCCCCGGGGGAGCGCCAACAAGTACGAGTACGACCACGAGAGCCACCAGATCAAGCTCGACCGTCACCTCACCGTCTCGATGGGCTACCCGGCCGAGTACGGCTTCATCCCCGACACGCTCGGCGGCGACGGCGATCCCCTGGACGCCCTGGTTCTGACGGCCTTCCCCACCTTCCCGGGGTGCCTGATCGAGTCCCGGATCCTCGGCATGTGCGTCATGTCCGACGAGAACGGCCGGGACGAGAAGCTCATCTGCGTGCCCGCCTACGACAAGCACTGGAAGGACGCCACGGACATCGACGACGTGCCCAAGGCCGACCTCGACCGGATCTCGCACTTCTTCACCGTCTACAAGGACCTCGAAGAGGGCAAGTGGGTGAAGGTCGAGAACTACGCCCCCCGGGCCGCCGCGCTCGAGGAGTTGGCGGCGTCGAGGGCGCGCTACACGGGCTGATGGCGAACGGGACGGGCCACGACGTCGACGTCGAGACGTCGGCCGTCACCGTCCCGTACGACCGCGCCCGCCAGATCGTCCTGGCGAGCCAGGCCGTCTTCTTCGGGGCCCTCGCCGTGTGCGTGCTGTTGATCCACGACCACGTGGCTGAGAACGACGGGATCTCCTACTACGGCGTGCACGCCGAGACGATCGTGCTCGCGGTGGTGGGCTACGTGGTCGCCTCCGTGGGGCTCTGGTGGTTCGCGGGGATCCTGCGCGACGAGGGCGTCGAGTCGACGGGCTGGGTCAGCGCGCGCGTCGTCTCGGTCATGCTGATCCTGCTGCTGGTGACCCCGTTCAACAAGGGCGCGTTCCTCAACTGGGCCCACATGACCGTGGGGGTGATCGGGGCACTCGTGCAGCTCGGCGCCTCATGGCGGATCATGCGTCGGCGAACGACCACCCTGGCCAGCGTGGGCTTCTGGGTCCTGCTCTTCGGCGGCGTGGTGGCCGCGGCCTCGCTGCCGGACTGGGGCTTCACCCATCTGCTCACGGGCGAGATCATTTTCGAGGTCGGCTACAGCCTCTGCGTGCTCGAGTGGGCCCGCGAGCTCGTGACCTCGGACTGAGCTCCTCAGCCCAGGGCGGCGCTCGGCTCGCGCCGGATGGCGCCGTCGGCCAGGACCGTGAGGGCGGTGAGCCACTCCTCGTCGCCCACGGACAACGCGTGCTCGCCCTCGAGCTCGATCTGGCCGAAGAAGAGGGCGTACCAGATACGGGCGAACGCGACGGCGCTCATGCCCTCGGCGAGCAGCCCCCGCTCCTCGAGGGGCTGAACCCGGGTGACGATGAACTGGGCCGTCTCCTTCTTCGCCTCGGCGATGCCCTGGGAGGCGGTCGGGTTGTGGCGCGCGAACGACATCGACTCGATGCGCTGGATCCGGGCCTCGGTGCGAGCGGGGACCTGCGCCTCGGCGATGACCGTGCGCATGGCCGCGCGCAGCTCGGCGGCCGTCACGACGCCGAGCATCGGGCGGGTGAAGGTCTCGGCGAGGTCGAGCAGGACGGCCCGGAACCGGTGGACGAGGGCCGAGGCGATGAGGTCCTCGCGGTCGCTGAAGTAGCTGTAGAGCAGGGCGACCGAGATGCCGGCCTCGAGGGCGACGCGCTTGACCCGGAACTGGGTCAGGCCGTTGCGCTCGATCTCGAGCGCGGCCGCCTCCAAGATGCGGTCACGCGTCATCGGCCAAGACTAGCGATGGCCGGTTCCCCCTCATCGGGGCGGCCAGCCCGGCACCGGACCGCGGCCGGAGGGGAAGCGGACGTTCTTCGCGCGCACGAACTCGTGCAGTGTCTCGGGCGCGTACTCGCGCCCGAAGCCGCTCCCCTTCACGCCGCCGAAGGGTGAGCCGATATAGGTCCGGCGGGTGTAGTTGTTCACGAAGACCATGCCGACCTCGAGCCGCTCGGCCAGGCGCGCCGCGCGGGTCTCGTCACGGGTGCAGATCGCCGCGGTGAGCCCGTAGTCGGAGTCGTTGGCGATCGCGACGGCCTGGGCGTCGTTCTCCGCGCGCATGAGGCTCGCCACCGGCCCGAAGACCTCCTCACGGGCGATGGTCATCGTCGGAGTCACCTCGCCGAAGACGACCGGGGTGACGAAGTAGCCCTCGTCGAAGGGGCGGTCGTGGGGGACGTCGCCCTGGTAGAGGAGTGTCGCGCCCTCCGCCAGGCCCACCTCGATGTAGTGGTTGACGCGGTCGCGCTGGCGGGCGTCGACCATCGGGCCTATGTCGGTGGCTTCGTCGAGGGGGTCGCCGACGACGAGGCGCGCTGCGGCCCCGACGAAGCGTCGGGCGAACTCGTCGTAGAGGGGCTCTTCGACCACGATGCGCGAGGTGGACGTGCAGGCCTCCCCCTGGTTGTAGAACATCCCCTCGATCGCCACCGCGACGGCCTGGTCGAGGTCGGCGTCGTCGAGCACGAGGAGGGCGTTCTTGCCGCCGAGCTCCATCGTCGCGTAGGTGAGGTTCGCCGCCGCGGCCTCGAGCACCCGGCGACCGGTCGCCGTCGAGCCCGTGAACGAGATCCGCTCGACCCGCGGGTGGCCCACCAGGGCCGGGCCCGCGCCCATCCCGCTCACGACGTTGATGACCCCCGGCGGCAGGACCTCGTTGGCGAGCTCGGCCAGGCGCAGCACCGTCAGGGGTGCCTGCTCGCCGGGCTTGAGCACGACGGTGTTCCCGACCGCGAGCGCCGGGGCGCACTTCTTGGAGAAGTGGATGGGGGGCCAGTTGAACGGGAGGATCGCCGCCACGACGCCGTAGGGCTCGTAGGTCACCCTCGCCTCGATCGGGCCCTGGTCCACGATGTGGCCCGGCACCGTGTCGGCGATGCCGGCGTAGTAGTCGAAGCTCGTGTGGCTCGAGACCACGTCGACTCGCAGGGCGTCGCGGCGGGGCTTGCCGACCTCTCGCGCGCACAGCTCCCCGAGCTCCTCGGCGTGGGCCCGGAAGCGCGCGGCCACTTCGCGCATGTAACCCGCGCGCTCTCGCGGGGAGAGCCGCCGCCACTCCTGCTCGTAGGCGCGTCGGCTGTCCTCGACCGCCTCGGCGACCTCGGTGTTCGAGGCGGCGACGACCTGGGCGAGCGGCTTCCCGGTCGCCGCCTCGTGGACCGTGAAGAGGTCCGCCCCGGGGTGGTCGCGGAGCCCACCGGCGATGAGCGACCCCCACACCGGCCGCGCGGCCAGGAGTTCGTCGCTGCGGGTGGTGTCGCCCATGGCGTCTCCTCAGTCCGTGAGGTGGCCGGCGGCCACCAGGTCCTCGAGCCCGCTCTCGACGTCGCCGAGGGCGCGGTCCGGTTCGGCCGCGTGCCTGAGGTCGACGAGCGTGCGCACCGACCGACGGTCGACCGCTCCCGTCGGCGCGAGCCCTCGCTCGGGGTCGCGCAGCAGGCCGACGAACTCCGCGGCGTCGAGAGCGGAGAGTCCGAGCCGGGTGGTGGCGGCCTCGCGCACGGCGTCGCCGAGCCGTCCGCGCACGATCTCACCGGCCACCTCCACCAGGGCGTCGGCGAGCCGGCGGCGCTCGGAGGACGTGGTGGCCAGGCCCGCGAGGACGGTGCCCAGGTAGGGTCCGAGGTCGCTCGCCTCGCCGAGGAGGCTCGCCCCCGCGGCGCGCGCCCGGTACTGATTGCCCGCGTTCAGCACGGTGAGGTCGCACCGACCCTCGACGAGGGCGGCGGCGCGCCGGGGCGTCGACCCCAGGGCCACGACCTCGACGTCGTCACGGGTGAGGCCCCGTCGAGCGAGCAGGGCGTAGCCGACGAAGGCGAAGCCCGAGGCCGCGACGTCGACCGCGAGGGTGGCGCCCGGGTGGGGGGTCTCGACGCCCGCCCGGGCCCAGAGCGAGAGGCCCAGTCCGCGATCGATCGCCGCCTCGACGGCGAGGGGGATGCGACGCCCGAGGGGGTTGCGCGAGAGGAAGTGGTAGGCGAGGACGTTGTCGGGGCTCGTGAGGACCGCGTCGAGCTCGCCCGCGAGCAGGGACTGGAACTGCGCCGGGGACGACGCCACCGGGACCTCGTCGACCTCGAGCCCCGCGCGCTCGAGCGCGCCGCTGGTGCGCGCCACCTCGAGCAGGACCGACGGGGTGAAGGTGCCGAGGCGCAGCGGGCCGCCCATGGCTCAGAGCTCGCTCGACCAGTCGCGGGTCTGCAGGATCTCGGCGAGGCGCGCGAGGAAGCGCGCGGCGTACGCCCCGTCGATGACCCGGTGGTCGAAGGTCAGGGCGACCAGGCCAATCGAGTGGATGGCGATGAGCTCCTCGCCGTCGGGACCGGCGACGACGACGGGCTTGCGCGAAACCCCGTCGGTCGCGAGGATGGCCACCTGGGGCTGATTGATGATGGCCCCGGTGAGGAGCGTCCCGTAGGGCCCGGGGTTCGTGATCGTGAAGGTCCCGTGGGTCATGTCGTCGAGGGTGAGCCGCTTCGACCGGGCTCCCGTAGCCAGCGTGCGCACGCGCTGCGCCATCTCACGCAGAGAGAGGGACGCGGCGTCGCGCACCACGGGCACGACCAGGCCCTGGCCGTCGAGGTCGACGGCGATGCCCAGGTTCACCGTCGCGTGCACGACGAGGGCGTCGTCGCCGACCGACGCGTTCAGGTGCGGGAACTCGCCGAGGGCCCGGACCGCGGCCACGGCGTTGAAGGGCAGGTAGGTGAGTGAGTAGCCCTCGCGCTCCTTGAACGAGGAGCCGTAGCGCCGACGAGCCCGTTCCACGTTCTCGTAGTCGACCTCTCGCACCATCAGCGTGTGGGCCGAGGTCGCCTTGGAGCGCACCATGTGCTCGGCGGTGAGGCGCCGGATCGTCGAGAACGCCACGACCTCGTCTCCGCGGGACTCGGTGGACCGCCCTGCCGCGGCGGCCTCGACGTCGCGGCGCTGGACCCGTCCCCCCGGGCCGGTCCCGGTCACGTCGCCGAGTCTCAGACCGTGCTCGCGCAGGAGCCGGCGCACCACCGGGGAGACCGTCGTGGATTCGTCGGCGGTCGAGGTGCTCGCGGGCGTCACGTGGGCGAGGACGTCCTCGCGAGTGATCCGTCCCCCCGGGCCGGTGCCCACGACGTCACCGGGCTCCAGGTGGCGCTCGGCGAGGAGCCGGCGAACGACGGGGGAGAGCCGCGCGGCGCCCCCGTCCACGACCCCCGGGACTCTCGTCGTGCGAGGGGCGCGCGGCTCGTCGGCGCGGGTCCCGGAGTCGTCCTCCGCGCCCAACCGGGTGGCCGGGGCGGTGCCCGCGGCCCCGTCGGGATCCTCGTCGATGAGTGCGAGGGTCGCGCCAACCTCGACGGTCTGGCCGGCCGGGACGAGGATCGCGGTGAGGGTCCCGCCGACCGGCGCAGGGATCTCGGTGTCGACCTTGTCGGTGGAGACCTCGAAGAGCGCTTCGCCCTTGTCGAGTGTCTCGCCGACGTCCTTGAACCACTTGGTGACGGTCCCCTCGGCCACCGTCTCTCCCAGTTGGGGCATCGTGACCTTAGGCATGTGGGGCTCCGGGGGTAGGGGTCGGTCGAGGCTCCGCGCCCAGGTGGCGGGCGAGCCAGTCTGCAGCGTAGGGCCGGTGTCGGTACGTGACGTTCGCGCAGCCGTGGTTCCCCTCGTCGAGGACGAGCAGCTCCGCCGGTCCCGCGGCGTCGGTGACGAGCCGCTCGCCCTCGCGCCACGAGAACAGCCGGTCGCGCCGGCCCTGGACGACGAGCAGGGGGGCGCGGATCGACGACGCGCGCCCGGTCAGGGTGAGGTCCGCGGCGCGTCGGGCGGCCTCGGCCTCGTCGGCACTGGCCGAGCGCACGACGAAGGCCCGGCGGGTCAGCGGGTTGAGCGACCCCCACGCCGCGGCGAAGTCGTACGGCCCCGAGAGGGCGACCGTGGCGCGTACCCCGAGGTCGGCCGCGGCGATCCGGGCGGCGTAGTAACCGCCCAGGGACACGCCCCAGACGCCGATCCGCTCGGGATCGACTTCGGGCCGAGTCCTCAGATACCCCAGCGCGACCTCGCCCACGACCTCCCAGTCGGGCCGGATCGGCAGCTCCCACTCGACCTCGCCCTGGCCCGGGCCCTCCAGGGAGACCGTGGCGAGACCGCGATCGAGGAAGGCGCGCTCGACCTCGCGGAACTCCTCCTTCGCCGAGTCGAGCCCCGGGATCAGGACCACCGTCGGCTGGGGCGTCACGGGGTCGGGGGTGCGCAGCAGGGCGACCAGCCTCGTCCCCTCGAAAGGGATGTCGAGTCGAGTCGCCGGGGGCGCGAGGAGGGGCGAGGCGTCGGTGAGGGCGGCGACGGCGCGCCCGTGCGCCGCGCGGGCCTGTTCGAGGTCGTGGACGAACAGGAACTTCGCGAAGTGGTAGTACACGGCGGCGCGGACGAGGTGCTCGCCGGCGCTGCGCTCATTCCCCGCGGCCCGGGCGGCGGCGCCGAGGGCCTCGTGGTCGGCTCCGGCCTCGCACCAGGTGGCGCACCACTCCTCCCAGCGCTCGAGCCTCGCCGCTATGTGCACGTAGTCACTTGCGTCGACGCCGTTCGCCACGAAACGGGGCTGCCAGTTGGCGATGGCGGTCTCCAGAAGCGCGTCGGCCAAGGTCCCCCCACCGTCCCGGATGGCTGGAATGGTAACGCTGCGTCCAGCGGTGGGAGAAGGGGCGCGTGCTTGAAATCTTTTCACGACGAACGACGTCCGGGCGCCTTGATTAGCCCGGGGGCCATCGTTAGCGTTACGCCATCGCCGTCCCGGCGAGCGACCGAGGTGCGACCCCGACAGGGGATCGCCGAAGTCG
>NCBE01000149.1 GCA_002255565.1 Actinobacteria bacterium 21-73-9 | reverse complement strand
CCGACCGGCGCACCCGGCGGACGGGGCCCGGCCCGCGGCGGTGGCGGCCCCCGGGGCTCCCAGCGCAAGACGACCCGCCGGCGTCGTCGCAACATCGAAGAGCTCGAGCCGACCCAGATGACGACCTGGCAGCCGAGCAGCGCCCCGGTGCCCGAGGGCGAGATCATCATCGAGCGCGGCTCGACCGCGAAGGACGTTGGCCCGAAGCTGAACCGCTCGGCGGCCGACATCATCCGCTTCCTCTTCCTCCAAGGTGAGATCGTCACCGCGGTCCAGAGCCTGAGCGATGACATGATCGAGCTCTACGCGGCCGAGGTCGGCGCGAGCGTGAAACTGGTCGATCCGGGCGAGCAGCGCGAGGCCGAGCTCCTCGCGAAGTTCTTCGACGAGGACGACCAGGACGACACCATCCCGGCCGCCTCGCGCCCGCCGGTGGTGACGGTGATGGGCCACGTCGACCACGGCAAGACCCAACTGCTCGACCGGATCCGCCAGACCAACGTCGTCGCCGGGGAGGCCGGCGGCATCACCCAGCACATCGGCGCGTACCAGGTGAACTGGAACGGCCGACTGATCACGTTCCTCGACACCCCGGGCCACGAGGCCTTCACCGCCATGCGCGCCCGGGGCGCCGAGGTGACCGACGTGGTGATCCTGGTGGTCGCCGCCGACGACGGCGTCATGCCCCAGACGGTCGAGGCGATCAACCACGCCAAGGCCGCCGAGGTGCCGATCATCGTGGCGCTGAACAAGATGGACAAGGCCGAGGCCAACCCCGACCGCGTCCTCCAGCAGCTCTCCGAACAGGGGCTCGTGCCCGAGAAGTGGGGTGGCGACACCCTCACCGCCGAGGTGTCGGCCCTCCAGGGCACGGGCGTCGACGAGCTCTTGGAGCAGGTGCTGCTCGTGGCCGACCTCGCCGATCTCGAGGCTCGCCCCAGCGGGCGGGCCGTCGGCACGGTGCTCGAGGCCAACCTGGAGGTGGGCCGCGGCCCGGTGGCCACGGTCATCGTCCAAAAGGGCCTCCTCGAGGTCGGCGACCCGGTGGTCGCCGGCCCCGCCTACGGCAAGGTCAAGGCCCTCATCGACGACCAGGGCCGCCAGGTCAAGTCGGTCGGCCCCTCGACGCCGGTGCAGGTGCTGGGCTTCTCGGAGCCGCCCTTCGCCGGGGACGAGATGCGCGTCGCCCACGACCTCGCCCACGCCCGCTCGCTCGCCGAGGCCCGCGCCCAGCGCACGCGGCTCGTCGGCCAGCAGCCCGTGGCCGCCGGCGGGGGCGCCCGGCTCGAGGACCTCTTCGAGCAGATCCAGCGCGGGGAGACCGCGACGCTCAACATCGTGCTCAAGGCCGACGTGCAGGGCTCGCTCGAGGCGTGCACCGAGAGCCTGCGCAAGCTCGAGCGCGACGACGTGAAGCTCGTCATCGTCCACCGCGGCGTCGGCGGCATCACCGAGAACGACGTCCAGTTGGCCAAGGCCTCGAACGCGACCATCATCGGCTTCAACGTCCGGCCGGACCGGCGCAGCCGCGACCTGGCCGAGGCCGAGGGCGTCGAGATCCGGACCTACGAGATCATCTACAAGCTGATCGAGGAGATCGAGGCGGCCATGCTGGGCCTGCTGAGCCCGGTCTACGAGGAGGTCGTCACCGGCGAGGCCGAGGTCCGCGAGGTGTTCCGGGTGCCGCGCGTGGGCGCGATCGCGGGCTGCTTCGTGCGCGAGGGCGTCATCACCCGCGGCTCCAAGGTGCGCTTCTTGCGCGAGGGAACGATCATCTGGAAGGGCTCGATCACCTCGCTCAAGCGCTTCAAGGACGACGCGCGCGAGGTGGCGAGCGGATTCGAGTGCGGCGTGGGCCTCTCGGACTACCAGGACCTGAAGGCTGGCGACGTGATCGAGACCTACGAGGAGCGCGAGATCCCGCGCTCGGCCTAGCCGTGTCGGGTTCCCACCACCCCTACCCGCGCACCGCGCGGGTCAACCAGATCCTGCGCGAGGTCCTCTCCGACGAGCTCGTGCGCCTGGCCGACCGGGTGGAGGGCCTCGGGATGCTCACCGTGACCGACGTGGCGACGAGCCCCGACCTGCGCCAGGCCGTCGTCTACTTCGACTCGCTCGCCGAGCCGGCCCGCGCGCTGCTCGAGGAGCTCCGCGGCGAGCTCCAGGCGGCCGTGAACGCCCAGACCCGGCTCAAGCGCACGCCGCGGCTGAGCTTCGCCCCGGACCCGGCCGTCGCCCACGGCGAAGCGGTGGAGGAGCTGCTGCGCCGGCACCGTCATGACGACGCCTAACGGGCTCCTGCTGATCGACAAGGCGTCGGGGCCGACCAGCCACGACGTCGTCGCCCGCGTGCGCCGGGCCCTCGGGGTGCGCCGCGTCGGCCACGCGGGCACCCTCGACCCGATGGCGACGGGCCTTCTGCTCGTCGCGGTCGGCCCGGCCACGCGCCTGTTGCGCTTCGCCCAGGTGACGACCAAGCGCTACAGCGGCGAGGTCACCCTCGGGGTGGCCACCGACTCGCTCGACGCCGACGGTGCGCTCGTCGCGAGCGCGCCGGTGCCGGCGCTCGACGAGGCGGCGCTCGCCGCGGCCGCGGCCGCCTTCACGGGGTCGATCCTCCAGCGGGCGCCGATGGTCTCGGCCCGGCGGGTGGGGGGCGAGCGGCTCCACGCGCTGGCTCGACGCGGCGTCGAGGTGGAGCGCCCGGCCCGCGAGGTGCTGATCCACGCCTTCGCGCTCGACCCGACCGAGGACCCCGCGCGCTGGCGCTTCACGGTCACCTGCTCGACGGGCACCTACGTGCGGGTGCTGCTGGCCGAGCTCGCCGAGCGACTGGGGACCGTGGGGCACCTGAGCGCCCTGCGCCGCGAGGCGAGCGGCGCGCGCCGCGTCGAGGAGGCCCGCACCGTTGAGCTCTTCGAGGCCGACGTCGCGGCCGGCGACCCCGGCCTCGAGCCGCCGAGCGCGCTCGTCGCCTCCCTCGAGCGCTTCGCGGTCGACGCGGCCGACGCCCGGCGACTGCGCCAGGGCCAGCGCGTGCCCGGGCCGCCCCTCGAGGGTGAGGTCGCCGTGTTCGACGAGGCGGGCGAGCTCGTCGCGGTGGCCGAGCGCGTGGACGGGCTCTACCGTCCGGTCGTGGTGCTCGCGACGGGCGCCCCCGGGCGCGACGGGTAGGTTGCGGCCCGTGGTGGTGCTCTACGACGGCGACGGGCCGGCCGACCCTC
>NCBE01000050.1 GCA_002255565.1 Actinobacteria bacterium 21-73-9 | reverse complement strand
CGCCCGGGGGGTGAGCGTCCCGAGGGAGCGGTGGCGCCAGGCGCCCTCGAGCACCCCGAGGCCGTAGGCGAGGTCGTCGAGGAGGGCGAGGGGCACGTCGAGGGGGCGGACCCGGCTGCCCCGCAGGCGCCAGGAGAGCCCGAGGACGAGCACCGCGAGGGCCCGCCGGCGCAGCCGCGGGTGGAGGGTCGCGGCGAGAAGCCCCACGCCGAAGGTCCGCACGGCCGCGCGCGCGAGGGGCCCGCCGGCGCGCGCGACGTTGCCCCCCACGACCGCGAGGGCCACCCGCTCGGGGTGCTCGAGGCCGGCGAGGGGCCCCCGGCGGGCCTGGCGCAGGGCGCGCGCGAGGACCGAGAGGGCGAGCGAGGGTGACCCGGCGACGAGCCCGCCCCAGGCGGCGAGGGTCCAGCGGTCGGCCCGGATCGGGGCGAGTCGCTCACCGTGGCGCTCGGCGAGCGGCGCGCTCGTGAGCCCGTAGACGCGCCGCTGGCGCCACCACGCCCGCCAGGTCGGACGGGCCGGGTGGGCGAGGGTGACCGAGGGCAGGTAGCGCACGAGCCAGCCCGCGTCGAGGACGCGCCAGACGAGGTCGACGTCCTCGCCGATCGCCAGCGTCGGGTCGAAGCCGGTGCCCAGCGCCTCTCGGCGCACGAGTAGGCACGCGCTCGGCACGAAGGTCACCGGACCCTCGGGGTCGACCAGGGCGGGGGCCTCTCCTTGGTCGAGCGCGCCGTGGCGGTGCTCGTAGCCGGCGCGCAGCCCCGGCCCGGCGGGGCCGACCACCCGGGGGGCCACCGCGCCGAGGCGCGGGTCCTCGAGGGCCGCGCGCAGCCGCCCCAAGGCGTCGGCGGGGTCGGCCAGGATGACGTCGTCGTCGACGAAGGCGACGATCGGCCGCGACGTCGCGGCGACGCCGGCGTTACGCGCCGCCGAGGGCCCCTCGTGGCGCTCGAGGGCGACCAGGGCGGCCCCGTGGCGCGCGCAGGCGCTCGCGAGGGCGGGGTCGCGACTGCCGTCGTCGACGACCGTGACCCCGAGCCCGCGCAGCGCGACGAGCAGGCCCTCCAGGGCGTCGGAGGCGCCGCGCACCGGCACCACGACGTCGACGTCGTCGAGGGGGAGGGGACCCGCGACCCGGGGGTGGGCGAGGCCGCGCTCGACCATGACCCGCGCCAGGGCTCCCTCGTCGGGCGCGACGGGGGCCCCGGAGCGCCACCGTTCGAGGGCCGCGCGACTGGTCGCGGGCAGGCGCAACAGGCGCCACGGCTGCCCGCCGGCCACGAGGTCGTCGCCGATGAAGCGGGCCCGCGGGTCGAGCTGGAGGACCGTGCCGGCGGGCACCGGGTGGTCGCGCGCTTCGGGGGGGTGGGCCACGCCCGAGTCTCCCACCGCCGGGGCCGTGCGCGCGGGGCGCGCCCACGCGTCAGAATGGGACGTCGAAGGAGGCACCGTGACCCCACCCACCCTCGGGGGCGAGACGACCCTCGTGGTCGCCGAGGTAGAAGAGTTGCTCGTCGAGGAGATCTCGATCGACGGCCTCTGTGGCGTCTACTAGGCCGGTGGCGCCCGACGCGTTCGACCCCGCGCGCCCCTGGCGGCTCAGTCCCGAGGTGTCGTTGCGCGACGAGCCCTTCGGGGCGCTCGCCTACCACCACGGCAATCGACGCCTCGTCTTTTTGAAGTCGACCGGGCTCGTCGCCCTCGTGCGGCGCCTCGGGGAGTTCGCCACGGCCGGCGACGCCCTGGGCGAGCTCGTCGCTCCGGGCGAGCGGGTCCGCTACGCGCGCGCCCTCGCCACCCTCGCCGCCGGGGAGCTGATCGGTGTCGGCTGAGCCGGGCCTGCGCGACCGGCTCGAGGGGGGGCTCCGCGCCCCGATCTGTCTCACCTGGGAGCTGACCTACGCGTGCAACCTCGCCTGCACGCACTGCCTCTCCTCGTCGGGTCGGCGCGACCCGGACGAGCTCACGACCAAAGAGGCCCTCGCGCTCGTCGACGAGCTGGCCGCGATGCGCGTCTTCTACGTGAACGTCGGCGGGGGCGAGCCGATGATCCGCCGGGACTTCTTCGACGTCGTCGAGCACGCCGTCGAGTCGCGGGTGGGGGTGAAGTTCTCGACCAACGGGACGCGCCTCGACGCGGCCGCCGCCCGGCGACTCGCCGCGATGGACTACCTCGACGTGCAGGTCTCGGTCGACGGCGCCGACGCCGCCACGAGCGACCGGGTGCGCGGGGCGGGCAGCTACGCCGCGGCCCGTCGCGCGATGGACCACCTGGCCGAGGCGGGCTTTCGCGGCTTCAAGGTCTCGGTGGTGGTGACCCGCGACAGCGTCGAGCAGCTCGACGCGCTCGAGGCGCTGGCGCTCTCCTACGGGGCCGAGCTGCGCCTCGCGCGCCTGCGCCCCTCGGGCCGCGGCGTCGCGGTCTGGGACGCCCTGCGGCCCACGGCCGCCCAGAACCGCCGGCTCCACGCCTGGCTGGTCGAGCGGCCCCACGTGCTCACCGGCGACTCCTTCTTCCACCTCTCGCCCCTCGGGGAGCCGCTCGAGGGGCTCAACCTGTGCGGCGCCGGCCGGGTGGTCTGCCTGATCGACCCGGTCGGGGACGTCTACGCCTGCCCCTTCGTGATCCACGACCGCTTCCGGGCCGGCAACGTCCGGCCCGCGGGCTTCGGACCGGTCTGGCGCGAGAGCGCGCTCTTCTCCGAACTGCGCGCGCCCGCGAGCCCGGGGGCCTGTGCGAGCTGTGGCAGCTACGACGCCTGCCGCGGGGGGTGCCTCGCCGCGAAGTTCTTCACCGGACTCGAGGCGAGCGACCCCGACCCCGAGTGCGTCTTCGGCCACGGCGAGCGCAAGCTCGCGACGACCCGGGTGGAGCTGCGCCCGACGCCCTCGATCGACCACTCGCGCGCGCTCGCCCCCGGCGCGCCCGGGCGGCTTCGGTAGTCTCGCCCCGGGAGGTCGCGTGGCGCGAGGCTGGTTCGAGACGGTGGCGATCGCCGAGGCGCGCGCGCGCCGGCGCCTGCCCCGCTCGGTCTACGGCGCGATCCTCGCGGGCGCGGAGAAGGGCCTGTCCTTGCGCGACAACACCGCCGCCTTCGACGAGCTGGGCTTCGCCCCCCACGTCGCCGGCCTCGCGCCCGAGCGCCGCCTCGCCACCACGGTGATGGGCCTCGAGCTCGCGATGCCCGTCCTGCTCTCGCCGACCGGGGTCCAGGCCGTCCACCCCGAGGGCGAGGTCGCCGTCGCCCGGGCCGCCGGCGCGCGTGGGGTGGCGATGGGGCTGAGCTCGTTCGCCAGCCGCTCGCTCGAGGACGTCTGCGCGACGGGCGCCCCCGTCCTGTTCCAGGTCTACTGGGCCGGGGGGCGCGAGAGGATCGAGAAGCGCCTGGCGCGCGCGCGGGCCGCCGGCGCGCGCGGGCTGATCGTGACCCTGGACTGGACCTTCAGCCACGGGCGCGACTGGGGGAGCCCCTGGATCCCCGAGCGGCTCGACCTCGCGGCGATGGCCCGGCTCGCGCCCCAGGCCCTCGCGCGCCCGGCCTGGCTCTACGCCTACGCGCGCGCCGGCCGGCTGCCCGCGCTCACGACGCCCAACATGGCGGTCGACGGCGAGCCGGCGCCGGGCTTCTTCGCCGCCTACGGCGAGTGGATGTCGACCCCGCCGCCCTCCTGGGACGACCTCGCCTGGCTGCGCGGCGCGTGGGACGGGCCCTTCATGGTCAAGGGCGTGAGCCGCGTCGACGACGCCCGGCGCGTCGTCGACCTCGGCGCGAGCGCCCTGTCGGTCTCGAACCACGGCGGGAACAACCTCGACTCGACGCCGGCCCCGCTGCGCTCGCTCTCGGCCGTGGCCGACGCCGTGGGCGACCAGGTGGAGGTGCTGCTCGACGGGGGCGTGCGCCGCGGCGGCGACGTCGCCAAGGCCCTGGCGCTCGGCGCGCGGGCCGTGATGGTCGGACGCGCTTACCTCTGGGGCCTCGCCGCCCACGGCCAGGCCGGGGTGGAGAACGTCCTCGACATCCTGCGGGGGGGCCTCGACTCGGCGCTGCTCGGCCTGGGCCGGGCCGACGTCGCGGACCTCGGGCGCGACGACGTGGTCGCCCCGCCGGACTTCTTCCGGCGGCTGGGCGGATGAACCGGGTCGCCGTCGTCACCGGCGCCGCGCGCGGCATCGGGGCGGCCACCGTCGACGCCCTCGTCAACGAGGGCTACCGGGTCGTGGCGGTCGACCGGTGCCGTGACGTCGCCGGGGTGCCCTACCCCATGTCGACCCCGCGCGACCTCGACGCCGTGGTCGCGCGCCACGGGGACGCCGTCCTCGGCCTCGTGGGCGACGTGCGCAGCGCCGCCGACATGCGCCTCGCGGTCGAGACCGCGACCCTCCACTTCGGCCGACTCGACGCGGCCGTCGCCTGCGCCGGCGTGATGGCCGCCGGCGGACCGGTCTGGGCGCTCGAGGACGCGGCCGTCGACGCCGTCTGGAGCGTCAACGTGCTCGGGGTGCGCCGACTCCTCGAGGCGGCCGCGCCCACCCTCATCGAGGTCGCCCGGGGGCGGGGCCGCGTCGTGGCGGTCGCCTCGGCGGGCGGGGCGATGGGGCTGCGTCACCTGGCCGCCTACGTGGCCTCCAAGCACGCCGTGGTGGGACTCGTGCGCTCGGCGGCCATCGACCTGGCCGACCACGGCGTGACGGTGAACGCCGTGAGCCCGGGCTCGACGCGCACCGCGATGCTCGAGGCCTCGGCCCGCGTCTACGACCTCCCCGACGTCGCGGCCTTCGCGGCCCATCAGCCGATCGGGCGGCTCCTCGAGCCCGAGGAGGTTGCCGCGGCCGTCGCCTGGCTCTGCTCGGAGGCGGCGGCCGGGGTGACCGGCGCCAACCTGGCCGTCGACGGGGGCATGTCGGTCGTCTAGGCGCCGCCGTGCGCGTGATACCCCTGGGGGTATAGACTCCCCGGATGCTCGAGTCGACGCCCTCCACCCCGGTCACCGAACCCACGCCCTCTTCCGAGGCCCCTCACCCCCTGCACGGCCCCCTGGCGCGTGGCCCCCTGGGCCGCCTGGGCGCCTGGTCGGCGCGGCGGCGCCGGCTGGTCTTCGCGGTCTGGATCGGCGTGGTCATCGTCATGGGCGCCTTCGCCCCCGGCGTCGAGAGGGCCCTCAGCGGGGCCGGGTGGCAGGCCAACGGCTCGCCCTCGGTGCAGGTCCGCGACCTCGCCCAGGCGGACTTCGCGGGCCAGGCCTCCTCGGCGATCGAGGTCGTCGTGCACTCCACCGGCCGGCCGGTCAGCGACCCCTCGGTGCGCGCCGTGATCTCGCGCGTCGAGCGGGTGCTCGCGGCCAACCCCGACGTCTCGTCGGTCGTGGCCCCGCGGCCCGGCCTCTCGATCAGCCCCGACGGCCACACCGCGATCGTCACGGCCGGCGCGGGTCGCGACCCCAACACCATGGTCGTCGCGGCCGACGCCCTCGAGGCGCCCCTCGCCGCGCTCGCGCGGCCCGGGATCAGCGTGACGCCGACCGGGTCGTCGGTGCTGTGGGCGGACTTCAACCGAGCCAACCACTCGGCGATGATGCGCTCGGAGATGTTCTCGTGGCCCGTGACGCTCGCGATCCTGGTGCTCGCCTTCGGCTCGCTCGTCGCGGCCGGCCTGCCGCTGCTGCTGACCCTGGCCGGACTGTTCAGCGCGGCCGGCCTGCTCGACCTGCTGAGCAAGGTCACGCCCATCTCGATCTGGGCCATGAACTTCGCGATGATGTTCGCGCTCGCCCTCGGGATCGACTACGCCCTGTTCATCGTCGTGCGCTTCCGTGGCGCCTATTTCGGGCGCCACCGCGACGTCGAGCACGCCGTCGCCGAGACGATGGACTCGGCCGGCAAGGCCGTCGCCTTCTCCGCCCTCACGGTCCTGGTGTCGCTCTCGGCGGTCTGGGTCGTTCCCTCGCCCGCCTTCCGCTCGGTGTCGGGTGGGATCATGCTCGCGGTCGTGTTCGTCGCGGCGGCGACGTTGACCCTGCTGCCCGCGGCCCTGGGCGCGCTCGGTGAGCGCGTCGACGCGCTCGCCCTGCCGTGGGTGCACACCGGCGAGCACCGCTCGGCGCGCTTCGCGCGCTGGGGCGAGGTCCTCTGGCGCCGCCCGCTGCTCTTCGGGGTGGCGGCCGTCGCCCTGCTCGTCGCCCTCGCGGTGCCCGTGATCGGGCTGCGCACGGCCATGCCGTCGATCAAGGTCGTCCCGGCGGGCGCCGACGCTCGCGTCGGCTACACCCAGGTCCAGCGGGCCTTCGGCGTGGGCGCCCCGGGCGAGCTGCAGGTCGTCGCCCCGACCTCGACGGTGGCCGCGACCCTCTCGATCCTTCGCGCCGACCGGGGCGTCGCCGCGGTGACCCCGCCGGTCGCCTCGGCGCGTCGGCCCGACCTCAGCCTGATCGGCGTGGTGCCGAGCGTGGGGCCCTCGAGCCCGGCGCTCGCCGTCACGCTCGACCGGCTGCGCGCCGAGGTCCCCGCGGGGGTCCTCATCGGCGGCGCCGCGGCCGAGAACATCGACCTCCAGCACCTGCTCTCGAGCAAGACGACCGAGGTCATCGTCCTGGTGATGGCCCTCGGCTTCGTGCTGCTGCTGCTGGCGCTGCGCGCGCTGCTCATCGCGCTGCTCGGCGTGCTCACGAGCCTGCTCGCCACCGCCGGCGCCTTCGGTGTGGCGCGCCTGGTCTTTCAGAACGGGGACCTGCACGCCCTGCTCGGCTTCGCGCCCCAGGGGTTCTTGGACGCGTGGGCGCCGGTGTTCTTCTTCGCGATGATCTTCGCGATCTCGATGGACTACACCGTCTTCTTGCTCTCGAGCGCGAAGGAGCACTACGAGCGCTCCGGGGACGCGCGCGACGCCATGGTCAACGGGGTCGCGCACTCCGGACGGGTCATCTTCTCGGCGGGCGCGGTGATGGTGGCCGTCTTTTTCACCTTCGCCCTCTCGGGCCCCCTGCCGCCCAAGGAGATGGGCGTCGTGCTCGGGGTCGCCGTGCTGCTCGACGCCTTCGTCGTGCGCCTCGTGCTGGTGCCGGTGCTGCTGCGCCTCAGCGGGCACGCGGCGTGGTGGCTGCCCCGGTGGCTGGACCGGGCGCTGCCCCAGGTGAGCTTCGCCCACGAGTGACCACGCGCCCCTCGGCGCCCGGGTGGGGGTGGGGGCGATCGAGGGTGGCGACGGGGACGACCCCGCCCGGGACCGGGCGCACCCGGCCCGGATCGTCGGGCCGCCGGGCGCGACGGGCACCGGGCCAGGGTCTAGCGTGGGGTGACCCGGAGGTGAGGCAATGGCGCCCACGCACACGACGGAGCCGACGGTCCTCGACGCGGTGGGCGCCACGCCCCTCGTCGAGGTCGACGGGATCTTCCTCAAGCTCGAGTACCTGAACCCCTCGGGGTCGATCAAGGCCCGCATGGCCCGTTACATCGTCGAGCGCGCCGAGCGCGAGGGGCTGCTCGCCCCGGGCGACACGATCGTCGAGGCCTCCTCGGGCAACACCGGCAACGCCCTGGCGATGATCGCGGCGGTGAAGGGCTACCGCATGGTGGTGGTGACGCCCGAGGGGATGAGCCCCGAGCGCTCGGCCATCTCGCGGGCCTTCGGCGCCGAGGTGCGCACGGTGGGGACGTTCTTCGTCAACGACGCCCTCGCCGAGGCCGACCGGCTGGGAGCGCTCCCGGGTCACTTCGCCCCCCACCAGTTCCAGAACGAGTGGAACGTCGAGGAGAACCGCACCTGGCTCGGCCCGGAGATCCTCGGCCAGCTCGGCCCCGCGCGGGTGCCCGACGGCTTCGTCATGGGCGTGGGCACGGGGGGCACGCTCATCGGCGTCGGCCAGGCGCTGCGGGCGGCCAACCCCGCGGTGCGCCTCGTGGCGCTCGAGCCGGCCGAGTCGTGCACCATCCAGTGCGGCGAGCGGGGCCTGCACCAGATCGAGGGGATCTCCGACGGGTTCGTGCCCACGATCTACGCCCGCCACCGCGGGATCGTCGACGAGGTCGTCTCGGTGCACAGCGACGACGCCGTCGCCGAGATGCGCCGGCTCGCCTCGACCCACGGGCTCCTCGTGGGCCCGAGCACCGGGGCGAACATGATCGTCGCGAGGGGGCTGCGCGAGCGCCTCGGCGAGGGCGCCGTCGTCGTGACGATCGCCTGCGACGAGGGCGAGAAGTACCTGAGCGAGTACTTCCTCGCCCCCGTCGCCGACTAGAGGGGCGTCACGTAGGCGGCGTGGATGCCCCCGTCGACGAGGAACGTCGAGGCGGTGATGAACGAGGCGTCGTCGCTCGCGAGGAAGCAGACCGCGCTCGCGATCTCCTCGGCCTCGGCGAAGCGGCCCATCGGCACGTGCACGAGGCGCCGCGCCGCCCGCTCGGGGTCCTTGGCGAAGAGCTCGCGCAGCAGCGGCGTGTTCACCGGCCCCGGGCAGAGCGCGTTCACCCGCACGCCCTGGCGGGCGAACTGGACGCCGAGCTCGCGGCTCATCGAGAGCACCCCGCCCTTGGAGGCCGTGTAGGAGATCTGGCTGGTCGCCGAGCCCAGCACCGCGACGAAGGACGCGGTGTTGATGACCGAGCCGCCCCCGCGCTCGAGCAGCAGGGGGATCCCGTACTTGCACCCGAGGAAGACCGAGGTGAGGTTGACGGACTGGACGCGCTCCCAGGCCCCGAGGTCGGTGGTGAGGATCGAGTCGTCCTCGGGCGGGGAGATGCCCGCGTTGTTGAAGATGACGTCGAGCCCGCCGTAGGCGGCGACGACCTCGTCGTACATCGCCTTGACGCTGTCCTCGCTCGCGACGTCGACCTCGACGAAGAGGCCGCCGACCTCGGCGGCGAGGGCCGTGCCGGCCTCGCGCGCGAGGTCCGCGACCACGACCGTCGCCCCCTCGGCCGCGAAGCGCAGCGCGCTGGCGCGCCCGATACCGCTCGCCGCGCCCGTGATGACGCTCACCTTGCCGTCCAACCGGCCCACTACGCCTCCTCTGTCGAGATGAACACGTTCTTCTCCTCACTGAAGCCCTTCAGGGCGTCGGGCCCGAGCTCGCGGCCCAGCCCCGACTGCTTGAAGCCGCCGAAGGGGGTGGAGTAGCGCACCGAGGAGTTGGAGTTGATCGAGATCGTGCCGGTCTCGATCGCCCGCGCCACCCGCAGCGCCCGGCCGACGTCGCGCGTCCAGATCGAGCCCGAGAGGCCGAAGGGACCCTCGTTGGCGATGGCGACGGCCTCGGCCTCGTCCTCGAAGGCCACGACCGAGACGACCGGCCCGAAGACCTCCTCGGTGAAGACCGGGGCGGTGCGGTCGGGCGTCTCGAGGACCGTCGGGGCCATCCAGAAGCCGGGCCCCGTGGGGGCCGACCCCGTAAAGGCGACGCGCGCCCCCTCGAGGTAGGCGGCGACGCGCTCGCGGTGGGCGGCCGAGATGAGCGGGCCCATCTCGGCGTCGTCGTCGGCGGGGTCCATCACCCGGACCGCCCTCACGGCGCGCTCGAAGAGCTCCATGAACCGGTCGTAGGCCGAGCGCTGGACGAGGAGGCGGCTGCGCGCGCAGCAGTCCTGCCCGGCGTTGTCGAACACGGCGTAGGGGGCGCTCGCCGCGGCCCGCTCGAGGTCGGCGTCGGAGAAGACGACGTTGGCGCTCTTGCCGCCGAGCTCGAGGGTCACCCGCTTCACCTGGGCCGCGCAGCCCTCCATGATCGAGCGGCCCACCTCGTTCGAGCCGGTGAAGCAGACCTTGCGCACGTCGGGGTGCGCGACGAGGCGTCCGCCCACGACGGCGCCCGCGCCGGTCACCACCTGCAGGACGCCCTCGGGCAGTCCGGCCTCGAGGGCGAGCTCGCCGAGGCGCATCGCCGTGAGCGGGGTGAGCTGGGCCGGCTTCAGCACGACGGTGTTGCCGGCGGCGAGCGCCGGGGCCAGGCCCCAGCCGGCGATCGGCAGGGGGAAGTTCCACGGGACGATGACGCCCACCACGCCGATCGGCTCGTAGAAGGTGACGTCGACCCCGCCGGCCACCGGGATCTGCTTGCCGATGTGGCGCTCGACGGCGCCCGCGTAGTAGGTGAGCACGTCGCGGACGTTGCCGGCCTCCCAGCGGGCGTTGGCGATGGTGTGCCCGGAGTTGGTCACCTCGAGCCGGGCGAGCTCCTCGTTGTGGGCGTCGACGACCTCGCCAAAGCGCCGCAGCAGCCGGGCTCGATCGGCCGGGGTGACCCGGCGCCAGGGGTCGAGGGCCGCCTTCGCGCGCTCGATGGCGGCGTCGGTCTCCTCGGCGCTGTGGTCGGTGACGGTCGCGACGACCGCCTCGGTCGTGGGGTTGATGACGCGGTGGCTCACAGCCTCTCGAACCCCCGGTAGCGCTCCCAGTCGGTGACGGCGGCGTCGAAGGCGGCGACCTCGACGCGCCCGGCGTTCACGTAGTGCTCGACGACCTCGTCGCCGAAGGCGGCGCGCGCCACCGCGCTCGCGTCGAGCAGGTCGACCGCCTCGTGCAGCGAGGTGGGCACCCGCGGCGCGTCGGCGATATAGGCGTTGCCCGCGTAGGGGGCGGGAAGCTCGCGTCCGGCCTCCACGCCCGCGAGCCCCGCCGCGACGAGGGCGGCGACCGCGAGGTAGGGGTTGACGTCCCCGCCGGGGATGCGGCACTCCACTCGCAGCGAGGGCCCGTGGCCGACGACCCGGAACGAGCAGGTGCGGTTGTCGAAGCCCCACAAGAGGGCGGTCGGGGCGAACGAGCCCTCGGCGAAGCGCTTGTAGCTGTTCACGTTGGGCGCGAGGAAGTAGCTGAGCTCGCGCGAGTGGGCGAGCATCCCCGCGAGGAACTGGGAGAAGGCCGGTGAGAAGCCGTGCTCGCCCGATCCGGCGAAGACCGGGCGGCCCTCGTCGTCGCGCAGCGAGAGGTGGATGTGACAGGAGTTGCCCTCGCGCTCGTTGAACTTGGCCATGAAGGTCAGGCTGTAGCCCTCGAGGGCGGCGATCTCCTTGGCGCCGAGCTTGTAGAGGCTGTGCTCGTCGCACTTGTCCACGAGCGCGGCGTACTTGAAGGCGATCTCGTGCTGGCCGAGGTTGCACTCGCCCTTCACGGACTCGACCTCCATGCCGGCGCCGCGCATGTCGCGTCGGATGCGCCCGAGCAGCCCCTCGATCCGCCCGGTGCCCTGGAGGGAGTAGTCGACGTTGTAGAGGTTGGCCGGGGTGAGGTCGCGGTACCCCGCGCGCCAGGCGTCCTCGTAGGTGTCGTGAAAGACCATGAACTCGAGCTCGGTGCCGGTCAGGCCGCGCCAGCCGCGCGCGGCCAGCCGGTCGCACTGGGCCTGGAGGATCTGGCGCGGGCTCACCGCCAGGGGCTCCCCCTCGACCGTCGTGACGTCGGAGAAGACCAGGGCCGTGCGCTCGAACCACGGCACCATCCGGGTCGTCGCGAAGTCCGGGCGCATCGCGAAGTCGCCGTAGCCCCGGTCCCAGGACGTGAGCGCGAAGCCGTCCACGGTGCGCATGTCCACGTCGGAGGCGAGCAGGTAGCTGCACCCCTCGCTGCCGGACTCGGCGACCTCCTCGGCGAAGAAGCGGGCGTCGAGCCGCTTGCCCTGGAGGCGGCCCTGCATGTCGGTGAGGGCGAGCACGACGGTGTCGACCTCGCCGTCGTCGATCATCGCCCTCAGCTCGTCCTGGGTCGTGGCGCCGCGGCCGGCCCCGCCCCGGGCCGGCGCCGCCGCGCGCCGGGCTCTCAAAAATTCCCCTTGCCCGCGGGCCCGCGCGTCCGTAGGCTCACGCCACCGCGGCACCGACCGCGCCGGAGGGGGGCCTCATGCCAGAGGGTCTTGACCGACCGCTCGAGATGCTGAGCGACACCGAGCGGCTCCATCAGATGGGCTACGCCCAAGAGCTCCATCGCGGGCTCAGCCGCTTCTCGAACTTCGCCATCTCTTTCACCATCATCTCGATCCTCTCGGGGTGCCTCACCCTCTACAGCTACGGGCTCCAGCACGGCGGCCCGCCGGTCATGATCTGGGGCTGGGTGCTCGTCGGCGGGCTCGTGCTCTTCGCCGGGCTCTCCATGGCCGAGATCTGCTCGGCCTTCCCGACGGCCGGCGGCCTCTACTACTGGGCGGCGAAGCTCGCCCCGGGCAAGAGCGGGCCGATCTGGTCGTGGTTCACCGGGTGGTTCAACCTCCTCGGTCAGGTGGCGGTCACGGCCGGCATCACCTTTGGCTGTGGCTACTCGGTCGGCGCGTTCATCACGCTGGTGGGGGGCAACGCGGACTGGACCGACAACCACCACGTGGTGGTGATCACCGGGATTCTCCTCCTCTCCCAGGGGCTCATCAACACCTTCGGGGTGAACGTGGTGGCCCTCGTCAACCGGGTCTCGGTGTGGTGGCACCTCCTCGGGGTGGCGGTGATCGTGGTCGTGCTCTACGTGGCGCCGCATTCGCACAGCCACCAGAGCGCGGGCTTCCTCTTCGGCTCGAGCGGCTACCACGCCTTCAGCGGGTTGTCGGGCTTCACGACCCCGATCTACGTTCTGCTGCTCGGGCTGCTCGTGGCCCAGTACACCTTCACCGGCTACGACGCCTCGGCCCACGTCACCGAAGAGACCCACAACGCGGCGATCGCCGGCCCCAAGGGAATCGTCACCTCGATCTGG
>NCBE01000049.1 GCA_002255565.1 Actinobacteria bacterium 21-73-9 | reverse complement strand
CAGGACGACGAGTCCCCGGGCAGTGCGCGCCATGGGCCCCAGCGTATCGGGGGGTGCGGGCGATTGGTCTTACAATCGCTCTAGAGGGGAGGCCCCGTGGCACTGCTTCGACTATCGGCTCGATCATCATCGTCCTCGTCGTCATCTGGGTCGTGCTGGCGCTCGTGGGGGTGCTGTCGTCGATCCTGCGCGCGGTGATCCTCGTCGCGATCATCCTCGCCGCCATCTGGTTCGTCTACCACCTGCTCTCGGGACGGTGGCGTTCGGGCTCCAAGAGCTCGTAGGGCCGACCGCTAGGCTGGGGAATCCTGGCGGCGTGGCCGAGTGGTTAGGCAGGGGCCTGCAAAGCCCCGTACTCCGGTTCGAATCCGGACGCCGCCTCCAGCGTGCGGTGGGTCGGGTGCCGAGGTGGTGAGCCTCGGCGGAAAGTCGGATATTTGGTCGGGATTCAGGCTCGAACCCTCCCACGGCCGCGAGTCGACGTAGGTTCTGTGTCGTGGTTCCCAAGAGCTCGCTGGATGAGGGTCCTCCCCGACGGGTTCGAGCCAGTGGCAAAAGGGGCAGCTCGTGAGCGACGAATCAACCACGTCCATCCGTTGGGAGAAGGACGTCGCCCCCCACGACTTCGAGGCCGCCCTGGCGTATCTGTCGCTTCGCTTCGATGAGGATCGTGCCGAGAAGCTCGTGAAGAGGCTGCAGGTGGCGGAGATCACCCACCGGCGTGCGAACGACGTGTTGCGTGCGTGCAATCGCGAGCCGTTGGGACTGGACGACCCCGGCGTCCGTCGAGACCTCGTGACCATCGCGCGGGGCAAGAAGTTGTCGCCGGTCCTCGTCGTGTACGACGAGGATGGGGGACCGGACATCGCGGACGGCTATCACCGCGTGTCCCTCGCCTATCGGCTCGACCCCTTCGCCACGATCCCACTGCGCATCGCCGCGTCGGACGTGAAGAGGGAGAAATAGGGCTCGCGAGCCCGACCACGATGAGACCTCCTCAGCGCACTCTCGACACGGGCGCGATCGCGCGCTACGAGCGCGAGGTCCGTGAGCGAATCGAGGACTTCGACGACCCGCGTCAGGAGTGGCGCCGTCTCTGCTCGGAGCTGCTCGGCACGTTCTTCCTCGTTCTGGTCGCCGCCGGTGGCGGCATGATGAACGCCGCCATTCCTGGCTCGATCAGCCGGTCCGCGGCGGTCGTCGCACCGGCACTCATGGTCATGGCCGTCATCTTGTTCATGGGCAAGGTGAGTGGCGCCCACCTCAACCCGGCGGTGAGCATCGCCTTCGCCCTTCGCGGCGACTTCCGCTGGCGTCGAGTCCCGGGCTATATCGTCGTCCAGCTCATCGGCGCCACCCTCGCGGCGCTCTTCTTGCACGCCGTCTTGAGGGTCTCATCCCTCCACGGGTCGAACTACCCGGCGCACGGCTTCTCCGGCGGCGCGGCGCTGTGGATGGAGATCATCTTGACCATGGGCCTCGTGAGCGTGATCCTCGGCACCGCCTCGGGAGCGCAGAACGTCGGGATCCTCGGCGCCTTCGGGGTGGGAGGCTACATCGCCCTGGCCGGGCTGTGGGCCAGTCCGCTGTCGGGCGCCTCGATGAACCCGGCGCGCACCTTCGGACCGGATCTCGTCGCCACCGACTTCACGGATCTCTGGGTCTACGTGGTCGGTCCGGTGGTGGGGGCCGTCCTCGCCGTCGGCGTCGCCTACCTGCTGCGGGGCCGTGGCGGCGACCGCAGCGCCGTCGCCGCGGCGGAGGGCACTCTCATGGTCGACGTCGAGAACAGCCGCCCGGACTGACGGGCTGAACCGGCGGAGCTCCGCGACCCGCCGCGGGGCCCCCGTCGTCGGGACCCGGACCGAAGTCCCTACCTCGGGGGAGGGGACCACCCCTACGGTGGGGTCGTGAGGGGTGGGGTGCGTTGCGTGGGCGGTGCGGTCCGTCTCGTCGCGGTCGCGGCGGTCGTCGTCACCCTGGGCGGGCTCACGCCAGGGACCGCGGCCGCCTCGGGCGAGCCGCCGACCTCCGTAGCCGCCCTCACGGGGCCGGTGATCCGCCTCGGCGCTCGGGGGACGGCGGTGCGAACCCTCCAGCGGCGGCTCACCGCGTTGCGCTACTGGGTCGGACCGGCAGACGGTGTCTTCGGCGAGGTCACCCAGCAGGCGGTCTACGCGCTGCAGAAGTCCGCTCGTCTCGCACCCGACGGCGTGGTCGGCCCGATGACGTGGCGCGCCCTCGCGCGCGGTGTGCGGGCACCCTTTCGCCCGGTCGTGGGCGCCGCCGTCGAGATCGACCTCGAGCGCGACCTGCTGCTCCTCGTGCGCGGGAGGAGCCTCCTCGAGGCCTTCAACACCTCGACCGGGGGCGGCTACGCCTACGCCGAGGGCGCGATGAGCGGCGTGGCGACGACGCCCCGGGGGCGCTTTCGGCTCTTTCGCCAGGTCGACGGGCTCGACGTGAGTCCCCTGGGCGAGCTGTGGCGGCCGAAGTACTTCGTCGGTGGCGTCGCGATCCACGGGTCGTGGTCGGTGCCCCCGACGCCCGTCTCGCACGGCTGCGTCCGGCTCTCGATCGAGGCGATGGACTGGGTGTGGGCGACGGACCAGATGCCCCTGGGCCGCCTCGTCCTCGTCTACTGAGGTCCCCGCAGAGCGAGTCCCGCGGCGAACGCATCCCCGGGTTCGGGTGGGGCGTGGGCGGGTTGGCCGGCCGTCTCGCCCCTCGCGCGGCAACCGCGGACCTTCACCAGGACGCCCGGGTCGTCGGGCCCTTCGAGGCGGCGTCTGGGGTGCTGTCTCGGCGGGGAGTTTCGCCGTCGAGTCGGCGGTCGCCCCGTCGCGAGGGACGGCTACCGGGTCGTCCCGATCGTCGCGTCGGGCGCTCCGTCGGCCGGGGCCGGGTTGTCCCGCGAGCGGGCCGACGCGCTGAAGGCGGCGCTGGTCCACGACCTCTCGGCCCGCGGGGTCCTCGGGGTGCGGACCGTGGTCGCCGCGAGCGGCGGGCGCAGTGAGGACGACGTGGCGGCCGCCTCGACGAACAAGACGATCGTGGTGACGCTCACCCCGCTCAGAAACGAGGGCCCCCGACGCAGAGCTCGTAGGAGAAGAGCGCGGCCGAGGCGATGAGACGGCCGTCGTGGGCGGAGGAGTTCGGCGTGTGCGCTGAGGAGCACGGCGAACAGGAGGGGGGTGAGCGCCCGCATGCCCCGGCCCGAGGGCGCGGGTCGAGCGGGTTGCGAGATGTCAGCACCGCGGCGTTCACCAAGGTGGAGGCGCACACCATGACGCCGGCGCCGTGGGGGACGGCGGAGTCCGGTGCTCGCCGTCGAGGCTGCGCCCGGGGTTGTGCGGGAGGGCCACCACGGTGATGACGGAGGCGGCCACGAGGTGGGCGGAACCCCACCTCGGCGAGGACCAGGTTCGTGACGACCGTCCGGCGCACCCGGCCGAGGCCCTCTAGTCGAGGGGGGCCATTGGGTCCTCGCCGTGGCGCGCGGGGTCGACCGGCGCGCGGGCGTCGACCAGTGTCGAGAGCCGCTCGAGGCGCCGCTCCCAGGCCGTCGCCCGCTCGTCGATCCAGGCGCCCGCGGGACGGGCGCTCGAGGGGCGGGCGAGGTAGCGGACCTCGCGCCCGTCGCGGCGGGTCTCGGCGAGCCCCGCGCGCACGAGCACCTGGAGGTGCTTCACGACGGCCTGTCGGGTGACCGGGAGCCCGCGGGCGAGCTCGGTCGCCGTGGCCCCGTCGGGACGGGCCGCCACGGCGTCGAGGAGCCGCCGGCGCGTGGGGTCCGCCAGGGCGGCGAAGACCCCGGAGAGGGTGTCGCTCACGCGGCGAGCAGCTCGACCGGGGGCGTCGCGTGCAGGGGACCCTCGGTCACGGTGACCCGCGTCCCCGTCTCGGTCGGGACGAGGTCGATCTCGACGCGCGTGGGTTCGTCGGCGAAGCTGGCCCAGCGATAGGTGAGCCGATGGGGCTCGTCGACCTCCTCGACGACGAGGTAGCGGGTCGCGTCCCCGTCCTCGACCCACCCTTCAGCACCGGGGCTCGGGTCGATCTCGCCCTCGCCCAGCCAGGCGGGACTCGCCACGAGGGGCCAGACCTCCCGGGGGGCGGCGGGCAGGTCGATGGATCGCTGGATCACGTCACTCATGCAACCAATCTATTGCACGAAGGTCGCCGCGGGGTATAGTGCAACCAGACAGTTGCGTAAGTGGGGGAGGACCGTGAAGAGGACGACGTCGAAAGGGCCCCGCCAGTCGATCGTGCCGATGGTGCTCGAGGAGTCCCAGCGCGGCGAGCGGGCCTTCGACATCTACTCGATGCTCCTGCGTCAGCGGATCGTCTTCCTCGGCCAGCCCGTCGACGACCAGGTCGCCAACCTCATCATCGCCCAGGTCCTCTACCTCGAGGCCCAGGACCCCACGGCTGACATCAGCCTGTACATCAACTCCCCCGGCGGCCTCGCCTACGGCGGGATGGCCATCTACGACGTGATCCAGCACGTGCGCTGCGACGTGTCCACCATCTGTGTGGGGATGGGCATGTCGGCCGCGGCCATGGTCCTGTGCGGCGGCGCGCCGGGCAAGCGCTTCGCCCTGCCGAGCGCCCGGGTGATGATCCACCAGGGCAGCGCCGGGGCCCAGGGGGCGCCGAGCGACATGGAGATCCAGCTGCGCGAGGTGCTCTCGCTCACGCGCCGGATGGCCGAGATCATCGCGCACCACAGCGGCCAGGGCGTCGAGCGCGTGACCCGCGACATCGACCGGGACCACTTCATGACGGCCGCCGAGGCGCTCGAGTACGGGATGATCGACGGCATCATCCAGCCCCAGCGCGGCGTCGCGCGGCCGGCCTAGGACTCGCTCTCCACCGTGCTCCTGGTAGAACGGTCGGGTGCGCCCGGTCCGCCTGCTCAGCGTCTTCGCGCTCGCGGGAGGACTCCTCGCGGCCTGCGGGGGCACCCCCGCGGCGACCGGCGCCCCTCGGAGCCACGAGTGCGCGGTGAACAGCGCGAACGTGGACTACAACGGCTGTGACCTAGCGCACGTGGACCTCGCCGGACGCGACCTGCAGCGGGACTCCTTCGTGGGGGCCAACCTCGACGGCGCGAACCTCACGGGGGCGGACCTCGAGGGGGCCGACCTCTCGGGCGCGACGTACCGGGGCGCCGTCACGACGAAGTCGACGATCTGCGTGAACGCCCAGTACGGGCCGTGCACGCTGGCGGGCCTGCACGGCAAGAAGAAGGTCAGCTACCTCTAGGACGCGCGGCGGGGCGACGCCCGTAGGCTCGGGCCCCGCGAACGGAGGGACATGGACCTAGAGCTCGGACTCGACACCTTCGGCGACGTGACGCGCCGACTCGACGGGACGCCCGTCCCCGCGCCCCAGGTGCTGCGCGACCTCCTCGACGAGGCGGTGCTGGCCGACCGGGTGGGGGTGGACGTCTTTGGGGTGGGCGAGCACCACCGGGCCGACTTCACGGTCTCGGCGCCCGAGGTGGTGCTGGCGGCGATCGCCGCGCGCACCGAGCGGATGCGGCTGGGCTCGGCGGTGACGGTCCTCAGCTCGGACGACCCCGTGCGGGTCTACGAGCGCTTCGCCACCCTCGACGCGCTCTCGAGGGGCCGGGCCGAGGTGATCGTGGGGCGCGGCTCGTTCACCGAGTCCTTCCCCCTCTTCGGCTACGACCTCGCCCGGTACGAGGAGCTCTTCGAGGAGAAGCTCGAGCTGCTCACCCGGCTCCTCGACGAGGGGCCCGTCACCTGGCGCGGCACCGTTCGCGCCCCCCTGGAGGGCCTCGCGGCCTACCCGAGGACCGAGGGCGGGCGCCTGCGCGTCTGGGTGGGTATCGGGGGCAACCCCGAGTCGGTGGTGCGCGCGGCCCGCCACCACCTGCCCCTCGTGATCGCCATCATCGGGGGCGACCCGGCCCGCTTCGTGCCCCACGTCGAGCTCTACGAGCGTGCCCTCGCCCAGTTCGGGGCTCCCCGGCTGCCGGTGGCGGTGCACTCGCCCGGATTCGTCGCCGCGACCGACGAGGCGGCCCGTGAGGCCTTCTTTCCCCACGTCAAGGCGAGCCACGACCGCATCGGCGCCGAGCGGGGGTGGGGGCCATTCAGCCGCGAGCAGTTCGAGCGCGAGGTCGAGGCGGGCTCGATGTACGTGGGCTCACCCGAGACGGTGGCGCGCAAGATCGCCGAGACCGCGCGCACGCTCGGACTGGCCCGCTTCGACCTCAAGTACTCCAACGGCACCCTGCCCCACGAGCTGATGATGGGCTGCGTCGAGCTCTACGGGACGGCCGTCATCCCGAGGGTCCGCGAGCTCGTGGCCGGCGACGCGCCCGTTACGGCTGGACGGTGACGAGGGTCCCGATCGGGGTGTGGACCCAGAGGGCCTTCGCCTCGGCGAAGGGCATCTCGACGCACCCGAGGCTCTGGGGGTAGCCGTAGCCCGGGCGGATGAAGCCGTGCAGGGCGTCGCCCCCGTTGAAGTACGAGACCCACGGGATGCCGGTGTCGTGGTAGTGCGTGCCGTTGGGGTTCGTGCCGGACATGGTGGTCGAGGTGAAGCGCAGGTACACCGGGAACGTGCCGTTGGCGGTCGGTGACGCCGGGATGCCGGTGTTCACGAGCGTGGTGAAGGTGACCCGTCCGTTCTGGTAGAGGTCGAGCCGCTGGGGCAGGGTCTGACTCACGAGCACCATGGTGTAGGGCTCGCTCGAGAACTTGCGCGCGCGTACCGTCTCGACGAGCAGTCGCCACGTCGCGCCATCCATCGACCCGGTGGCGATCAGGCCGTGATCCATCTGGAAGCGCATCAGCGCCCCGCGCAGAATGACGTTGTCCGTGCCCACGCTCCAGTTCCTCTTGAAGCTCGCCGGGAGGGTGGGGAAGCGCCACGTGAACGAGCCGCGCCGCATCATGGCCGGGTCGATCGAGCGCGTGGGCCGGCGTCGAGTCGGCACGGTCGTCGTGGTGGTGGGTGGCGTCGTCGTGGTCGGAGTGGTCGTCGTTGCCCCGGACCCGTTCGTCGGCACGGTCGTCGTAGTCGACGTCGTTGTCGTCGTCGTCGATGTCGTCGTCGTGGGTGGCGTCGTCGTCGCGCCGGCGGGCACGAACTCCACGGGGAGGTAGCGCAGCTCGGCGAGGATCTGGTCTTCGAGTCGGATGGTGTAGGCCGGGATCGCTCGCGGGTGGGCCGCGCTCGCCGCGCTCGTCACGAGGAGGGGTGTCGTCGTCGTGACCAGGGCTCCGGTCGCCACCACCGTCCACCAACGCTTCTTAGGAAAACTCACGTGACCAGGTTACTTCCACACCACGCGGAAGAGTGCGTCAGCGCCCCTCGACCGAGCGCGGCGTCGGGGACGCCCCCGTCTGACCAGCGCTTCGCAACGGCGTCGTAACGTTGCCGATCCGCGATAGTTGGCGCCGCCGATAGGTTGGCCCCGTGAGAGGACGCCTACGCCGCCGGTGGGGGCGGGCCACGGGCCTCGGCCTCACGGGGGTGCTGGCCGCCTCCCTCTACGTGCTGGGCGCCCCGAGCCCGGCCACCTCCTCGACGACCACGACGACCACAGTGCCCACGGGGACCACCACGACCACCACGATCGTGACGACGACCACCACGATCCCGCCCTCGCACGTCACCCACCTGCGCTGGCCGAGTGAGGGCAGCGCCGCGGTGGCGATCCCGCAGCTCTCGGTCGAGGCGGCGTCGACCCCCCAGACGGTCCAGCCCATCGCGAGCCTCACGAAGCTCATGACGACCTGGGTGGCGCTGCACCTGATGCCCCTCACTCCGGGCGCGAGCGGGCCGTGCGAGGAGATGACCCGCGCCGACGTCCGCCTCTACGACCGGGACGTGGCGACGGGCCAGTCGAGCGTCGCGGTCGCCCAGGGGGAGCGGCTCTGTGAGTCCCAGCTCCTGCGCGGGCTGTTCGTCCACTCGGCCGGCAACTACGCGATCTACCTGGTGCACCTCTCCGGGCTGCCGCTCGGGCGCTTCGTCGGGCTCATGAACCGCGACGCGCGGGCGCTGGGCCTCACCCACACCCACTACGTGGAGCCCACGGGCATCGACCCGCGCGACCGCTCGACGGCCGAGGACCAGCTGAACCTCGTCCTCACCCTGCTCGCCAACGAGCCGGTCCTTAGCCCGATCATCGCCCTCACGCACGTCGACCTCCCCGTCGCCGGCAACGTGGGCTCCTACACCCCCTACATCGGCGACTACGGCGTCATCGGGGTGAAGTCGGGCTTCACCGGCCCCGCGGGCGGCTGTGACGTGATGCTGCGTCGCGTCGAAGTGAAGGGACACATCGTCTACACCTACGCCGTCGTGCTCGGCCAGCACACGAGCGATCCCCTCGGCAGCGCGGGCAACGCCGCGCTCGCCCTCTCGCGCTCGCTCGTGCCCTCGGTCGGGGTCCTCGACGCGCCCGACGGAGCGTCGGTGACCTGGATCGGCTCGCCCGCGGACGTCGTGACGACGACCACCACGACCACGACGACCTCGACGACCACCACCACGGTCCCGCCGGGGACGACCACCACCTCGACCTCCTCGACGACCACGACCCTCGCGCCGTGACCCGGGCGCGGGGGTCACAGCGGAGTGGCACAATGGGTTTCCGGTGAAGCGCTACGCCCAGATCCCCGAGTTGCTGCTCGGTTTCGACACCGAGACGACGGGCCTCAGCGTCACCAGCGAGCGGGCCATCGCCTACGGGTTCTGCGCCTACCGCTTCGGGGTGCCCTTCTGGGAGGAGCGCTTCTACGTCGTCCCTGATCGCCCCATCTCGCCGGGAGCCCAGCGCGTCCACGGCCTGACCCTCGAGGACATCGAGTCGAGGCGCGCGAGTGAGCCGGTCTACCCGCTCGCCGGTGGACTGCTGCGGGCCATCGAAGTCCTGGCTGAGTTCCATCGCCGTGGGGCGTACGTGGTGGGCTCGAACGTCTGCCGCTTCGACCTGGAGATGCTGCGGCGCAGCTCTCTCTCGGTGCTCGGCCGCGCCCTCGACGACGGGGAGCTCGACCTCTCGCTTCTGCGGATCATCGACGTCGTGGAGCACGATCTCGCCATCGAGCCGAGTCGGGAGCTGCGGCCGCGGCGGGGTCTCGAGCACCTCTGCCGGCACTACGGAGTCCGCCCCGGCGGACACGACGCCCTCGGCGACGCCCGCGCGGCGGTCGAGGTCTTTTTGGAGCAGGTGATCGCCAACAACGCCGGACAGGCGAGCCTCACCCTCACCACCGACGGGGACGCCTACTTCGCCTCACTCCCGCGCTAGTCGAGAGGGCGATGACGCGGGGCCAGGTGGTAGGGTTGTGGTCCACGGGCCGTTGGCGCAGTCTGGTAGCGCACTTGCATGACACGCAAGGGGTCACAGGTTCAAGTCCTGTACGGCCCACCACTGTACGGCCCGCCATGAAATGAGTCGAGACATCCTGGTCTGGCTCTTACGCCGAGGCAAGCCATCGTGGCAAAACCATCGCCCCGTGGCCACGAAGCGAGATGACCTCCCCGTCTGGTGCGTCGAGAGCCACGGACCGGCTGGTATAGCGACCGGAACGCAGTATCAGCGTGTGGCGCCTGGGGGTGACGGCGAATTCGGCCGCTCCGTGCCAGTCAATCGTCCCGAGCCGGTCACCGTCGCCCTCGACCCCGAAGGGACCCCGGCGCAACTCGTTGCCAACGCCCTCATGGACCAGATTCACGGTGACCGCCACGCCCCTCGTCTCGTCGGGTCCCGAACCCGCGCCCTCGTGCGGGGTCCGCAAATGGGGGCTTACGTCCGCAGCTTCTGGCCCGATCGTTCAGACCGCCCTCTGGTCAGGCGCGGCCAGGGGACCACCGGAACCGCTTCAGTGCGGCCAGGGTCGCGTCGGCTCCCCAGGGCATCGCGACCAGAAAATCGTGCCCGACTCACGCCGTAGCGTTCCGAGAGATGTCGAAGGGATGATCCATCGCGAAGGTCAGATGGCGCTGGGGTAAGTGGGTGGAGAACCCCGCGAGGCTGGGGCCGTCTGGCAAAGGGAAGGAAGGACCAGCGAGGACGAGCCGCTGCGGCCCCGGTCCGCGGACCACCGAGTCGAACCGGGCGGCGCTTGGTTTCGCCAGGCTCCGGGTCAAGGTGGTACAGAGCGCCCAGGGACGGCGGTCGACCTACCTCGCGGGCGACGAGACGGGCACTGGTCACCCGGAACTTCTCGCGGAGAAGGAGGTCGTTCTTCGTCGCCGTCGCGGAGCCGTTCGCTCAACTCGGTCGCGTACTCGCGAAGGCAACGTCGGAGGCTAGGTCGAAGCTCCCCAGACGCAACGCGCCCCGGGGCGTGGCCCCGGGGCGCGTTGCGAGCGGTGTCGTGGGGCCTGCTACGCCTTGACACTCGTAGCGACGATCACGTCCTTGGCCTTCCCGGCGAGCCGTCCGGTCGCCGCGACCGTCGCGCCCTTGACGAGCTTCGACGCCGAACCTGCGCTGAAGGTCGCCTTCTTGTAGTTCACGACGTAAGTCTTGGCACCGACGGTGAGCCAGAACGTTGTCTTGGCGGCATCGACGCGCGACACCTTGCCCGTGACGGTGGTCGCGGCGACCGTGTGGGTCTTGGTGTGGGTCGGCTTGGACGCGGCCCCCGCGGGAGCGGTAGCGGCGACGCCGAAGCCGAGTGACCCGATCGTGAGGGCGACCGGGAGAATCGCCTTAGCCATGGTCTTCTTCATTTTCTCTCCTTTTGCACTGACGGGGGAGTCGGTGTGCGCACTCTTCGGGACGTCCGTTGAGGTGCGAGGCTCACGGTACCGACGCGTTTCATCACGGACTTGCTCCTACGGCAAAGAAAGCGCAAAGATTCGACGCACGCGTTGGCCGCCTTAGCTCGCCCTTAACGCGCTCGTACCGCGCCTTCACAATTGGACATCGGGGTGGCAGTGTCGCGCGCTACGCGAGGTCGAAGGTGACCGACGCGTCTACACCACCGGTCTTGGCCTCGAGCAGCGCGACGGTTCCCCCGGAGAGGCGCACCAACTGATCCACGATGGCGAGCCCG
Organism: Actinobacteria bacterium 21-73-9; assembly: GCA_002255565.1. GTDB lineage: Bacteria > Actinomycetota > Acidimicrobiia > Acidimicrobiales > RAAP-2 > RAAP-2. The sequence goes on along the minus strand of NCBE01000049.1, from coordinate 756 downwards.
AGCCCGGTGCCCTCGGTTTCGGGGGTGCCGCGCCAGAAGCGCCCGAGGGCCGCGTGCCGCTCGTCCTCGCTCAGGCCCACGCCCGCGTCGACGACGTGGAGGTGCGCGCCGGTCCCGTTGCTCGAGACCGTCACCCGTACGGGGCCGCCCGACGGGCTGGCGTCGAAGGCGTTCGAGAGCAGATTGTCGACGACCTGCTCACAGACGCCGTCGACGGCTCGGACTGTGAGGGACTCGGGGCCTTCGTAGGCGAGTACGATCCCGAGCTCGTCGGCGAAGGGCTGCCAGTAGTCGACTCGCTCGCGCGCCACTCCAGCCAGGTCGACCGTGCTCACGACGGCCGGCGCCGCCTCGATGCGGGCCATCTCGAGCAGGGACGAGACCAGTCGGGCCAGGCGGGCGACCTCGCGTCGCACGGGCTCGAACGAGGCGACGTCGGGCCCCTCGAGACCGCCCTGGAGGTTCTCGACGTGCAACTGCAAAGCGGCCAGGGGGGTGCGCAACTGGTGCGAGGCGTTCTCGACGAAGGTGCGTTCCAGCTCGAGGAGCCTGATGAGTCGCGCGGCCGTGGCGTTGATCGCCTCGGCGAGGCGGCGCAACTCGGGCGGTCCGAGATCGGTCGGCGCCGTGGTCTCGAGCTGGCCCTGGCCGATAGCCTCGACCGCTTGGCCGATCTGGCGCACGGTGCGGGTCAGCGACGTCGAAAGGACGTAGCCCAGGGCTACCGCCACGAGCAGTATCAGGAGGGCGAAGACC
>NCBE01000048.1 GCA_002255565.1 Actinobacteria bacterium 21-73-9 | reverse complement strand
GGCGTAGGTCGAGAACTTGAAGCCCTTGCGCCAGTCGAACTTCTCCACGGCGTGCATCAACCCGAGGTTGCCCTCCTGGATGAGGTCGAGCAGCGGCAGTCCGGAGGCCTGGTACTTCTTCGCGATCGAGACGACCAGGCGCAGGTTCGACTGGACGAAGTCGCGCTCGGCCTGCTCGCCGCGGTGGGCGGCGCGCTTGAGGGCCTGCTTGCGGGTCGGGGTGAGCTTCACCTTCTTGTCGGCCTCGGCCGACTCGAGTTCGGCCCGCGCCTCGCGGCCCTCCTCGATCGCCTGGGCCAGGCGGACCTCGTCGTCCTTGGTGAGCAGCGAGTACTGCCCGATGTCGGACAGGTACAGGCGGACGAGGTCCTCGTCGTCGCGGTCGATGCGGTCCTTGGCCATGGCTCCCCTTGATCTCACTGCGCGCCCGGCCGTTCTCCCCGGGCACTTATAGGTATACGGAGGGGTGCAACCCACTCTGATCAGCGAAAACTCTCGCCGTACCCGTCATCGTCGAGTCTACGGGCCAGTTCGGCGAACCCGTCCGGCCCCTCCCCCTCGCGGGCCAGGGCCCCGGCCGCCCGCGCGCAGCGCCAGATCGCCGCCACCACCGCGTCGCTCGCGGTCGCCGAGGCGCTCCGGCCGCCGTCGTCGAGGGGGTCCTCGCCCGGCTCCTCGCGGAGGTCGCGCAGCGAGACGAGGACCCGGGGGCCCACGAGGCTCGTCGCCACCGCCAGGCCGAGCCGCCCGCTGGGGTCGAGCCCGGCGGCCGCCTCGAAGGTCTCGACGATCGCCGCGAGCGGCGCGGCCGGCTCGTCGCCGAGGCGCTCGCGCCAGGCCAGGGTGGCTGCCCCGACGGTCCGGGCGGCCTCGTAGAGGGCGACCGCCGCCGCGTCCTCGCCCGCGCGCGGCGCGGCCTCCCCGAGGCCCCGGTAGAGGCCGTCGAGCACCTCGAGCAGGCCCCGCTCGCGCCCGGCGGCGCTCACGGCTCCTCGGGTCGGAAGGCGTTGGTGATGGGCATGCGCCGGTCGCGCCCGAAGGCCTTGCGCGAGATCCTCACCCCCGGGGGGGTCTGGCGGCGCTTGTACTCGGCGTGGTCGACCAGGCGCACGATCCGGCGCACCAGGGCCGGGTCGTGACCGAGCGCGATCATCTCCTCGGCGGTGGCGTCGTCGTCGACGTAGAGCTCGAGCAGAGGGTCGAGGACCTCATAGGGCGGCAGCGACTGGACGTCGAGCTGACCGGGCCGCAGCTCGGCCGAGGGCGGCTTCTCGAGCACCGACGCGGGGATGGGCTCGGGGTCGCCCAGCTCTCGGGCCCGGGCGTTCCTGAAGCGCGCCAGCTCGTAGACGGTCACCTTGCTGACGTCCTTGATGACCGCGAAGCCGCCCGCCGAGTCGCCGTAGATCGTGAAGAAGCCCACCGCGAGCTCGGACTTGTTGCCCGTCGTGAGCACGATCGCCCCGGTCGCGTTCGAGATCGCCATCATCACGACCCCGCGCACGCGGCTCTGGAGGTTCTCGTCGGTCAGCCCCGGCGGCTCCTCGCCGAGGGCGTCGGCGACGAGGCCCGAGAGCGCGGCGTGCGCCGGCTCGATCGGCAGGGTCGTCAGCTCGATGTCGAGGCGCTCGGCGAGGTCGACCGCGTCGGTCACCGAGCCCTCCGAGGAGTAGCGGCTCGGCATGGCGATCCCGCGCACGCTGCGCGCGCCGACGGCGTCGACGGCGATCGTGGCCACCAGCGAGGAGTCGATCCCCCCCGAGACGGCGACGAGGGCCTCGGCGAAGCCGTTCTTGCGCAGGTAGTCGCGGGTCCCGGTGACCAGGGCCTGGTAGACCTCCTCGATCTCCGAGAGGCGCGGCTCGACCCGGTTGAGCAGGTGGGTCGGGGTCTCGTCACGCGACGGGACCGTCACGACGACGCCGGCCGAGGACTCGCGCGCCTCGACCTGGGCGACGAGGATCTCCTCGCGGAAGGCCCCCGCGCGCGCGACGACCTCGCCCTGCGCGTCGACGACCACGCTCTGCCCGTCGAAGACCAGCTCGTCCTGGCCGCCGGTGAGGTTCACGTAGGCGATGGGGCATCCCGTCTCGCGAGCCCGGGCGCGCAACATCGCCTCGCGGTCGTCCTGGCGCCGGCGGGCGAACGGCGAGGCGTTCGCCACCACCAGGACGGACGCCCCGGCGCGCACGAGCTCGAGGGCCGGCCCGTCGTCGAGCCAGACGTCCTCGCACACGAGCAGCCCCACCGCCACGCCCCTCACGTTGATCACGGCTCCCGCGCCCACGCCCGAGTGGAAGTACCGGCGCTCGTCGAAGACGTCGTAGTTCGGCAGGTAGCGCTTGGCCGACACGGCCGCGACCCCGCGCTCGTCGAGGGCCGCCAGCACGTTGGCGACGTGGGCCCGCTGCTCGAAGCCCGGGACCCGCGCCACGTCGCGCGCGTCGCTCGAGGGCTCGAGGGCCACCCCGTAGACGCCCTCGGGCACGGCCGTGCCCACCAGGACCGGGGGCAGTCCGTCCGAGGTGGCGAGCGCCTCGAGCGCGACCTGGCCCGCCTCGACGAACCCCTCTTTCAACAAGAGGTCCTCGGGCGGGTAGCCCATCAGGGCGAGCTCGGGCGTGACGACGAGGTCGGCGCCGAGCACCCGGGCCTGGCGCCGCGCGCGCGTGATCGAGGCGACGTTCGCCTCGAGGTCCCCGACCACGGCGTCCATCTGAGCGAGGGCGAGGCGCACGGTGGCCACGGGGCGAGCCTACCGGCGCCGCCCCCCGCGACCCCGAGCCAACTATTCACACCCCCGAAACAGAACCGGGGGTGCGTGACGCGAGGGGGCCGCCAGACTGGGTGCACCGACCGAGTGAAGGAGCACCCGTGGCGTACCAGGCCGAGTACATCTGGATCGACGGGACCGAGCCCACCCGCGAGCTGCGCTCGAAGACCAAGGTCGTCGCCGACGGCCAGACGCCGCCGGTGTGGGGCTTCGACGGCTCGAGCACGAACCAGGCGACCGGTGACCACTCCGACTGCGTGCTGAGGCCCGTCTTCACCTGCCCCGACCCGCTGCGCGGCCCGAACGACGTCCTGGTGCTCTGCGAGGTGCTCACCGCCGAGCTCGAGCCCCACCCGACCAACACCCGGGCCCGCTGCGTCGCGACCGCCAAGGCGTACGCGCGCTTCGAGCCGCTCTTTGGCATCGAGCAGGAGTACACCTTCTTCCAAGACGGCCGTCCCTACGGCTGGCCGGAGGACGGCTTCCCCGCCCCGCAGGGCCCCTACTACTGCGGCGTGGGCGGCCAGAAGATGCCCGGCCGCGACATCGTCGAGGCCCACACCGTGGCCTGCCTGCGCGCCGGGCTCTCGCTCGAGGGCACCAACGCCGAGGTGATGATGGGCCAGTGGGAGTACCAGATCGGCGTGCTCGACCCGGTCGCGATGGGCGACCAGCTCTGGGTGGCGCGCTGGCTGCTCAAGCGCATCGCCGAGGAGTACGGCGTCGAGGTCAGCCTCGCCGCGAAGCCCGTCCACGGTGACTGGAACGGCGCCGGGGCCCACACGAACTTCTCGACCAAGCAGATGCGCGCCGCCGGCGGCTGGGACCACATCATCGCCGCGTGCGAGGCCCTCTCGACCCGGGTGGACGAGCACATCGCCGCCTACGGCGACGGCATCACCGAGCGGCTCACCGGCGCCCACGAGACGGCGCCCTACCACACGTTCTCCTACGGCGTGAGCCACCGCGGCGCGTCGGTGCGCATCCCCGCGGGCGTCGCGCGCGAGCAGCGCGGCTACCTCGAGGACCGCCGGCCCAACGCGAACATCGACCCCTACGTCGTGACCGCCCTCATGGTCGAGACCGTCTGCGGGGCGGCCGCGGCCGCGGCGCCGGCGACGAGGGCGCCCGCAAAGAAGGTCGCCGCCAAGCGCGCGCCGGCCTCGCGCGCCGTCGCGAAGAAGGCGCCCGCCAAGCGGCGCTAGGCCGGCCCGGCGGGACCGGCCGGCGGGGTGCGAGAATGGCGCCGATGCAGAGTCAGGCCCAGTACGTGCTGCGCACGGTCGAGGAGCGGGGCATCCGCTTCGTCCAGCTGTGGTTCACCGACGTCCTCGGGCGCCACAAGGCCTTCCACGTCACCCCGGCCGAGCTCGAGGACGCCCTCGACCAGGGGATGACCTTCGACGGCAGCGCCATCGACGGGTTCAGTCGCACGACCGAGTCGGACCTGCTCGCCAAGCCCGACCTCACCACCTTCCAGATCCTGCCCTGGTACGACGAGGGGACCCCGGTCGCCCGAGTCTTCTGCGACATCGTCACCCTCGACGGGGCGCCCTTCTACGGCTGCCCGCGCCAGCAGCTGCGCCGGGTGCTCGACCGGGCCCAGGACGAGGGCTACACCTTCTTCGTCGCCCCCGAGGTCGAGTACTTCTACTTCGCCGACCTCGACGCCTCGCGCCGGCCCGCACCCCTGGACTCGGGCGGCTACTTCGACCTGCTCCCCGACGACCTCGGCAGTCAGCTGCGCCGCGACACCGTCCTCACCCTCGAGGAGATGGGCATCGGCGTGGAGCACGCCCAGCACGAGGACGCCCCCGGCCAGCACGAGATCGACCTGCGCTACACCGACGCCCTGACGATGGCTGACACCGTGATGGCGCTGCGCCTCGTCGTGAAGGAGCTGGCGCGCCAGCGCGGCGTCGCCGCCTCGTTCATGCCCAAGCCGCTCGACGGCGTCCAGGGGTCGGGGATGCACACGCACGTCTCGCTCTGGCGCGACGAGGCGAACGCCTTCGTCGGCGAGCGGCCCTACGGGCTGAGCGAGCTGGCCGAGCGCTTCGCCGCCGGCCTCGTCGTGCACGCGCCGGAGATCACGGCGGTGACCAACCAGTGGGTCAACTCCTACAAGCGCCTGGTGCCCGGGGCCGAGGCTCCGGTCGCCGCCGGGTGGGCCCGCCACGACACGGCCGCCCTGGTGCGCGTGCCCCCGGTCAAGCCCGGCCGGGTCGACTCGACGCGCCTCGAGTACCGCGCCCCCGACTCGGCGGCCAACCCCTACCTCGCCTTCGCCGTGATCCTGGCGGCCGGCCTGCGCGGCGTCGAGGGCGGCTACGAGCTGCCCCCCGAGCACGAGGCGACCGCGCCCCTGCCCCAGTCCCTCGCCGAGGCGGCCGCGGTGATGGAGTCCTCGACCCTGCTCAAAGAGACCCTCGGGGACCACCTGGTCGAATGGTTCCTGCGCAACAAGCGGGCCGAGTGGGACGCCTACCGCGTCCAGGTCACCCCCTTCGAGCTCGAGCGCTACCTGCCGTTGCTGTGATCGACGTCGTTCTGTGCGTGCCCTCCTGCGAAGGGCCGGTGCGCAAGGCCTTCGACGTCACCGGGGTCACCCCGGCCGTCGCCGCGTCGGCGCGCCTCAACGAGGTCGCGGCCCTCGAGCCGGCCGACGGCTTCGCCGGGGCCCTGATCAACGCCGGGGCCCTGCCCCTGGCGGACGCGATGGGGCTCTGCCGCCAGCTGCGCCAGCGGGAGCGCTCGGTCGGCCCCATCGTGCTCGTGGTCGACCACTACCAGCTCGACGACCTCACCTTCCGCGAGGACCTGTTCGACGACTTCGTCGTGGCCCCGGTCGACGTGGCCGAGCTGGCGACGCGCCTGCGCCACCGGCTGCGCCGGGCCGGCAACGAGTCGGTGGCCGCCCGGGTCGACCACGGGCCGCTCTCGATCAACCTCGAGACCTACCAGGCGACCATCGCCGGGCGGGTGATGGACCTGACCTACATGGAGTACGAGCTGCTGCGCTTCCTCGCGACGAACCCCAACCGGGTCTTCACCCGCCAGACGCTGCTCAACCGGGTCTGGGGCTACGAGTACTACGGCGGCGCCCGCACGGTCGACGTCCACGTGCGACGGCTGCGCGCCAAACTCGGCGAGGAGAACGCCCACCTGATCCAGACGGTGCGCTCGGTCGGCTACAAGTTCGGCCTCACGACCGAGTTCGAGCCCTAGAGGGGCTTATAGGCCCAGAACTCGACCTCGGCCAGGGCGCCGTAGGGCAGTGCGGCCACCGCGAAGGCGCTGCGGGTGGGCAGCGGGTCGTCGAAGAACTCCAGCCAGACCTCGTTGCACGGGCCGAACTGGTCGATGTCGGTGAGAAAGAGCGTCGTCTTCACCACGTCGGCCAGGCTGGCCCCGGCCTCGGCGAGCACGGACTGGCCGTTGGTGAGCGCCTGGCGCAGCTGGGCGGGGGCGCCGCCCTCGACGAAGGCGAGGGGGCCCGAGCCGGGGACGGTGCCGAGCTGGCCCGAGACGACGACCAGGTCGCCGGCCCGGCGCCAGGGCGCGTAGGGGCGACGGGCCACTAACTGAACGAGTTGCCGCAGCCGCAGGTGCGCGTCGCGTTGGGGTTCGTGATGTGAAACCCGGCGCCCTGGAGCGCGTCGGTGTAGTCGAGGGTCGAGCCGTTGAGCAGCTCGGCGCTCTGGGCGTCGACCACGACGCGCACGCCGGCGAACTCCCGGCTGACGTCGTCGGCCGCGACGTCGCTGTCGAAGTACATGTCGTAGTTGAAGCCCGAGCAGCCGCCGGGCTTCACCGCGACGCGCAGCGCCAGGGGCTCGTCGACCCCGGCGGCGGCGATGAGCTCGGCCACCTTCGCGACCGCCGCGTCGGTCAAGACGATGGGGTCGGTCGACTTCTCGGTCAGGTTCACCTGGGTGGTCGTCATGGCCCTCCTTTGGCGCTGTGGACCATGCTAGCGACGCCTAGGCCAGTCCGGTACCTCGTCGCCAGGCCTCCGGGGCGGCCATCGTGGCCCCGATCCCCGGCGCCTCGACGACCAGGGCGCCGTCGCGCTCGACCACCCGGGGCTCGACCCGCTCGACCCGCTCGATCCCGCGCGCGTGGGCGAGGACCGCCTCGACCGAGGGGAGGTCCGCGATCGAGCGCAGCGTCGACACGGTGGGCAGGACCATGTCGAAGCGACCCTGGTCGTAGGCGGCGAGGGCGTCGAGGGGCCGGATCCAGCACTCGTCGACGGTCTCGGCCTCGTCGTTGGCCGCCCACTGGCCCGAGGGAGCGCGCACGCAGAAGAAACGCGTGTCGTAGCGCCGGGGCGGGCCGACCGGGGTGACCCAGTGGGCGAGGTAGACGAGCCCGCTCGCGTCGAGGAAGAGGTCCTCCGCCTCGAGGACCTCACGCATCGTGGTCGAACCGTCGTTGAGCCGCGCGCGGTGCTCGGCCAGCCGGGAGCCGAGGGCGGCGTCGAGGACGAGGGGCCGACCGGCCGCGTCGCGCGCGACGAGGAGCCCGGCCTCCTCGAAGAGCTCGCGCAGGCCCGCGACCACGTAGGCGAGCCCCCCGTCGTCGAAGCCCTGGCGCCGGGCCCGCGACTCGTCCCAGCCCACGACCCGCGCGGCGGCCGTCTCATCGGCGCCGTCGAGCGCGCCGCCGGGGAAGACGTAGGCCCCGGCGACGAACTCGCTGCGCGGACTGCGCCGGAGCATAAGGACCTCGTAAAGGCCCCCGACGTCGCGCAGCGGCAAGACCGTCGAGGCCGGGCGCACTACCGGGAGGTCCATAAGAATCAACTTACCGACGGACCCGCGCCTCGGGGGCCCGCGCGCGGGTCCACTAACCTTGAGGCCCAAGTCGCAAAGGAGCACCGTGGCCACGAATCAGGCGAACAAGAAGCCCGCCCCTCGCCGCCCCGGCCCTCGCCCGGCCTCCCAGGGGCGCGCTCGCGCCGGCCGGCCGGCCGGCCTCTTCACGTGGATCGCCGTCGGACTGGTCGTGGTGGTGGTCGCCACGCTGGTGATCATCAAGGTGACCAGCGGCGGGTCGTCGGGCTCGGGCGCCCAGGCCTTCGAGCCGGCCAACCCGGCGGTCGTGAGCCAGCTCACGTCGGTCCCGGACACGGTGTTCGACACCGTCGGGGTGAACTCCTCGGCGATTGGGGTGGCGCCACCCCAGGTGATGAAGAAGCTGCCCTTCCTCTCGGTGACCCAGAACGGCAAGAAGGTGCCCGAGATCCTCTACGTGGGCGCCGAGTACTGCCCGTACTGCGCGGCCGAGCGGTGGGCGACGATCATCGCGCTCAGCCGGTTCGGCACCTGGTCGGGCCTGGGCAACATGGCGAGCTACTCCCAGGACGTCTACCCCAACACGCCGACGTTCACCTTCGTGCGCGCCCACTACCACTCGAAGTACGTCGCCTTTCGCAGCGTCGAGATGTACACCAACTACCTCAACGCCGCCAAGACCTACTACCAGCCCCTCCAGAAGCTGACACCGGCCCAGAACGCGAACTTCAAGAAGTACGACAACTGCAAGTACATCACCGGGCTCACCTGTCAGAACAACGAGTCGTTCCCCTTCGTCAACTTCGCCAACCAGGTGATGATCGTGGGCTCGAGCTACACCCCCGCGGCCCTCGACGGCAACTCGCGCGACCAGATCGCGGCGGGTCTCTCGAACGCCTCGGACCCCATCACCGCGGCCATCATCGCCACGGCCAACTACGCGACCGCGTCGATCTGCTCGGTCGACGGTGGCCAGCCGTCGACGGTCTGCACCAGCGCGGGGGTGAGGGCGGCCGCGAAGAAGATGGGCCTTAAGTGACCGACTCGGACCTGCGCGTCCCGCGCTGGGCCGAGTACACGACCTTCGCCCTCAGTCTGGTGGGGCTGGGCCTGTCGATCTACCTCTCCTACACCCACCTGCACCCCGGGGCGCTGGTGTGCTCCTCGAGCGGCGTGATCAACTGCGCCAAGGTGACGACCTCCGCGGAGTCCCACGTGCTGGGGATCCCCGTCGCCTACCTGGGCGTCGCCAACTACGTCGTCATGACGGCGATCAACTCACCCCTGGCGTGGCGCTCGCCCTGGCGGTGGCTCCACGTGGCGCGCTTCGCGCTCGTCGTGCTCGCGATGGGCTTCGTCCTCTGGCTGGTCTTCGCCGAGGTCATCATCATCGGCAACATCTGCGAGTACTGCACGATGGTGCACCTGACGACCTTCGCGCTGCTCCTCGTGCTGACCCGGGTCAGCCCCTACCAGCTCGGCTGGGTCTCACGCGCGCGTTAGCGCCCGGCGCTCCACCTCGTTGAGCCCACCCCAGATCCCGTAGGACTCGTGGCGCTCGAGGGCCGCCTGGAGGCACTCCTCGCGCACCGCGCAGCCCGCGCAAATCCGCTTGGCCAGCGCCTCGCGCTCGACCCGGTCCTCCTTGCGCTCGGACGGGTCGGCCGGGTAGAAGAGGGCGGCCTCGGCGCCCCGGCAGGCGGCCTCCCTGGCCCAGGCAATGATCGACACCGTTCCCCCTCCCCCCGGGACGACACTAACGACGCCCCGACGCCCTGACAAGGGGTCCGGGTCACTTCCACAGAGAGTCTCCGAGCGCTCAATTACAGTGGGTCCGTGGCGACCATCCTGGTGGTGAGCGACGTCGAGGCCCTGCGCCGCGAGGTCGGGGCGGCCCTGGCCGGACCGGACCTCGAGGTCGTCGAGGCGGCGTCGGGTCCCGAGGCCGTCGCATTGGTGGGTGAGGGAGGCGTCGACCTCGTGGTGACCGACATGCAGGTCGGTCAGATGGGCGGGATCGCCATCACCCACGAGCTGCGCAACCTCGAGTCCTACGGGGCGATCGACTCGGTGCCGGTGCTCGTGCTCGTGGACCGCCGTCCCGACGTCTTCCTCGCGCGCCGCGCCACCGCCGACGGCTTCGTCGTCAAGCCCCTCGACCCGCTGGTGCTGCGTCGCGCGGCCCGGGCCCTCCTCGAGGGCGAGGCCTTCGAGGACGACGCGTGGCGACCGGCGACGGTGCGGGCGGGCTCTGCGCTGGATGAGTAGCAACGACCCCCCGTCGGGCCTGGCCCGGCTCCGGCGGCGCTTCACCACCCGGGAGCACCACGGGCCCGTCACCCCCGAAGCCGCCGCCATCCACGCCCGCGTCGACCAGCTGAGCGAGCTCGAGCTGCGTGACGTCATGACCCCCCGGGTCGACGTCGCCTACCTGAGCTTCCCCGTGACCCCCGAGTCGGTGGCCGACGCCGTGCGCGACACCGGGCACTCGTGCTTCCCGGTCGTGGCCGACGAGGAGCTCGACGACGTCATCGGCATCCTCTACGTCAACGACCTCTTCCGCTCCTCGACCGTCAAGCGGGCCCCGGGTGTCGCCCTGCCCGACGCCGACGAGATCGCCCGCAAGATCCGCCGCCCCCTCATGCTGCCCGAGACCCGCGACCTCCTCGAGAGCCTTCGTGAGATGCGTGCCCAGCGGCGCACCTTCGCCCTGGTGCTCGACGAGCACGGTGGCGTCGCCGGGGTCGTCTCGATCCGCGACATCCTCGAGCAGCTCGTCGGCGACCTCAACGACGAGTTCGACGAGGGCGAGGAGCCCACCATCGTGCGCATCCGCGAGGGCCGGTGGCTCGTCGACGGACAGACCCACGTCGACCGGGTCGAGGAGGAACTCGGGATCGAGATCCCCAAGGGGGAGTACGTCACCATCGCCGGGTTCGTCCTCGACCTGGCGGGCGAGATCCCGGCTCCGGGCTCGACCTACCGCCACGGGCGCTGGACCTTCCGCGTCCAGACCGTCGAGCGCCGCCGGATCAGCCAGCTGGTCGTCGAGCGCCACCCCGAGGCCGAGGCCGACGACCTCGAGGGCTGACCCGGGCCGCGGCGACGCGGCGGTCCCGGGTGTGTCCCGTCGGGTCACCCCAGGGGGCCGGCGCCGTCCTCGAGCGCGCGACGCAGCCGCGCCTTCTCCACCTTGCCCATGGCGTTGCGCGCCAGGGCCGTCGCGAGGACCACGCGCTTAGGCACTTTGTAGGGCGCGAGCACGTTGCGCAGCGCCGCGCGAACCGCGTCCGGGGCGACCTCGGCCCCGGGCCGCGCGACGACCACCGCGACCACGACCTCGCCGAAGTCCGGGTCGGACACTCCCACGACGGCCGACTCCTCGACCCCGTCGAGGGCGTCGATGGCCTGCTCGACCTCCTTGGGGTAGACGTTGAGGCCCCCGGTGATGACGAGGTCTTTCGCCCGGCCCACGATCTCGAGGTAGCCGTCGGGGTGCAGACGCCCCAGGTCGCCCGTGTCGAAGAACCCGTCGGGCCCCCGCGCGGGTTGGTCGGGACGATTCCAGTAGTCCGCGAGCACGTTGGGGCCGCGCACCTCGACGGGCCCGGGCGGGGTCCCGGCGATACGCACCTCGACCCCCGGCAGGGCCGGGCCGACGGTGCCGACCCGCCGCTCCCCCTCGAGGGGGTTCGACGCGATCATCCCGGTCTCGGTCGTCCCGTAGCGCTCGAGGATCCGGTGGCCGGTGCGCGCCGTGAAGGCCTCGTGGGTGGACGGCCGCATCGGCGCCGATCCCGAGACGAAGAGGCGGACGCCCCGCACGAGGTCCGCCGTGAGTCGCTCGTCGGCGAGGAGCCTCGTGTAGTGCGTCGGCACTCCCATGAAGACGGTCCCTGTGGCGAGGGCGTCGAGCACCGCACCGACCTCGAAGGAGGGGAGCAGGCGGGTGGTGGCCCCCGCGGTGAGGGCGCAGTAGGCGGCGACGAAGAGGCCGTGCACGTGGAAGAGAGGCAGGGGGTGCACGAGGACGTCGTCGCGACCGATCCCCCACACGCGGTTGAGCGTCGTGCAGCCGAAAACGAGGTTCCCCTGGGTCAAGACGGCCCCCTTCGGGCGGCCCGTCGTGCCCGAGGTGAACAGGATGGCGGCGGGGCTCTCCTCGTCGCAGCCTCGATCCTCGAACCGGTCCGGGTGGGTCCGAGAGCGCTCCAACAGCTCGTCGAGCCCGACCACCGGCACCTGGTGACCCCGAGGGCCTT
>NCBE01000194.1 GCA_002255565.1 Actinobacteria bacterium 21-73-9 | reverse complement strand
GAGGACGACGACCGGGGTCATCGGCCGAACCTCACTGGCCGAACCCTCATTGTCCGAACCCATGGATGGGTGCCACGTAGCCCACGTCGGCGAGGCGCTCGCGCAGACCCGGCGGCATGCCCAGGTGCAGCACGGCCGGTCCCCCGCCTTCAGGCTCGGCGAAGATCTCGGTCGAGATGACGTGAGGTCCGTCGGCGTCTTCCACCACCCGCACCGAGGACACGTACCGCCGGGCCAGGCCCGAGGCGTCGGGCCGTTTCCGCACGAAGATCACCAGGTCCAAGGCCTGGGCGGTGAGCTGGGCCGCGGCATTGTCGGACAGATGCTTGGGCGACTGGGAGGCGTAGGTCTTGATCTTGCCGAAGGTGCCCTCGGTCGAGTCGGCGTGGATGGTGCACATCGATCCGGCCTTGCCCGCCGTCATGGCGTTGAGCATGGGGACGATCTCGTCCCCCAGCACCTCGCCCACGATGACCCGGTCGGCGTCGTGGCGGTTGGCCCGCTGCACCAGGTACTCCATGGACACCGCTCCCTGGCCCTCGGTGTTGGCCTCCCTCGTCTCCCACCCCACACAATCCGGATGCCGATGGGGTAACTCGTGCAGCCCGAGCTCGTAGGAGAGTTCGATGGTGACGATCCGGTCGGCCGGGTCGGCCTCGGCGGCCAAGGCCCGCAGCAGGGTGGTCTTGCCGGCGTCGGTGCCACCAGAGACGATCAGGTTGAGCCGCGCTCGAACCGCGGCGGCCAGGAACCGGCCCAGCTCGTCGGTGATCGAGTCGGACAGGTCCGACAGCGTGGGATCGACCAGGCGATGGCGGCGGATGGACACACAGGGCCGGTCGGACACCTCGATCATGGCCGACAACCGGTGCCCTCCGGCCAGGTGCAGGTCGACGATGGGCTTGGCGCTGTCGATCCGGCGCTCACCTCCAGTGTGGTGGGCCCGGGCCGCCCGCTGCACCAGCTCGATGAGCTCCTCGTCGGAGTCGGCGATCGGGTCGACCTGTTCC
>NCBE01000148.1 GCA_002255565.1 Actinobacteria bacterium 21-73-9 | reverse complement strand
CGCGCGGCGAGCGAGCGCAGCTACGCGCCCTACTCCGCGGTGCGCGTGGGCGCCTGCGGCCTAGCCGAGGACGGGCGCGTGGTCACCGGCTCGAACGTCGAGAACGCCAGCTACGGACTCACCCTGTGCGCCGAGTGCTCGCTCGTCTCGGACCTCGTGCGCACCGGCGGGGGCCGCCTCGTGGCGCTGAGCGTGGTCGCCGGGGACGGCGAGCCCCTCGCCCCATGCGGGCGGTGCCGCCAGCTGCTCTTCGAGCACGGCGGCCGTGACCTGCTGGTCGACGGGGGCGAGGGCGCGCCGCCGCGCGCGCTGGCGGCCCTCCTGCCCGACGCGTTCGGCCCCGAGGATCTCGCGGGCCGCTCCAGCCGATGACCTACTCGGCCGTCGAGGTCATCACCGCCAAGCGCGACGGCCTCGCCCTCGACGACGCGGCGATCGACTGGGTCCTTCGCGCCTACCTCGACGGCGGGGTCGCCGAGGAGCAGATGTCGGCGCTGCTCATGGCGATCTACTTCAACGGCCTCGACGGCCGCGAGCTCGCGACCTGGACGGCGCGGATGATCGCCTCGGGCGAGCGCCTCGACCTCTCGGGCCTCTCACGGCCGACCGTCGACAAGCACTCGACGGGCGGGGTCGGCGACAAGGTCAGCCTGATCCTCTGCCCGCTGGTGGCGGCCTGCGGGGCCGCCGTCCCCCAGCTCTCGGGTCGCGGCCTCGGCCACACCGGCGGGACCCTCGACAAACTCGAGTCGATCCCCGGCTGGCGGGCCCGGCTCACCAACGCCGAGATCCTCGACCAGCTCGAGCGCGTGGGGGCCGTGATCTGCGCCGCCGGCGAGGGGCTGGCGCCGGTCGACCGACGTCTCTACGCCCTGCGCGACGTGACCGGCACGGTCGAGTCCGTCGCGCTCATCGCCTCGTCGATCATGTCGAAGAAGATCGCCGAGGGGACCTCGGCCCTCTTGCTCGACGTCAAGGTGGGCTCCGGGGCGTTCATCAAGGACCGCGGCCGGGCGCTCACCCTCGCCACCACCATGGTCGCCCTGGGCGACGCCCACGGCGTGCGCACCCGCGCCCAGCTGACCGACATGTCGACGCCGCTCGGGGTGGCCGTCGGCAACGCTCTCGAGGTCACCGAGTCCGTGGAGGTGCTGCGCGGCGGCGGGCCGACCGACGTGCGCGAGCTCACCGTGGCGCTCGCGCGCCACATGCTCGAGCTCGTCGGGATCGACGACGACCCCGCCGCGCGCCTCGACGACGGCTCGGCCTTCGCCGCCTACCGCGCGCTCGTGGCCGCCCAGGGTGGCGACCCCGACGCCCCGATGCCCCTCGCCCCCCTCGTCGAGCCGGTCCTCGCCCCCCGCGGGGGCGTCGTCGAGTCGCTCGACGCGCTCGGCGTGGGGATCGCCGCCTGGCGCCTCGGCGCCGGCCGGGCGCGCAAGGAGGACCCGGTGTCGACGACCGCGGGGGTGCGCTGCCTGGTGCGCCCGGGCGACGTCGTCGAGGCCGGTCAGCCGCTCCTCGAGCTGCACGCCGACGACCCCGACCACCTGGCGAGCGGCCGGGAGGTCGCGCGGCGCGCGGTCGAGGTCGGCGAGGGACCGGTGGCGCCGCGGGACTTGCTCTACGAGGTGGTCGAGGGCCGCGCTCGGTAGCCTGGGCCGATGGGAGCCCTCACCCTCGAGACCATCCGCCGCGCCCCGAAGGTCCTCCTCCACGACCACCTCGACGGGGGCCTGCGCCCGGCCACGGTCGCCGAGCTGGCCCGCGAGTCGGGCTACGCGAAGCTGCCGACCTACGACGTCGAGGAGCTGGCGCGCTGGTTCGTCGTCGACGAGCCCGGAGCCGACCTCGTGCGCTACCTCCAGGGCTTCGCGCACACCACCGCGGTCATGCAGACCCGCGACGAGCTCGAGCGCGTCGCCCACGAGTGTGCGCTCGACCTCGCCCGAGACGGCGTGGTCTACGCCATCGTGCGCGCGCTGCTCTCGGCGATGCGCCAGGCCGAGCTCTCCGAGACGATCGCCCAGGTCGCGGTGGACTTCCGTGACGAGGGGGTCTGCGGGTTCGACATCGCCGGACCCGAGGACGGCTTCCCGCCGACCAAGCACCTGCGGGCCTTCCACCTCATCCAGCGCGAGGACTTCCACCTCACCATCCACGCCGGGGAGGCCTTCGGCCTGCCCTCGATCTGGGAGGCGGTGCAGTTCTGCAACGCCGAGCGTCTCGGCCACGGGGTGCGCATCGTCGACGACCTCACCGAGGGTCCCGGGGGGACCCGGCTGGGCCGGCTCTCGTCGTACGTGCGGGACCGGCGCATCCCCCTCGAGGTCTGCCCCACCTCGAACGTGCACACCGGGGCGGCCGCCTCGATCGCCCAGCACCCCATCGAGCGCCTGCGCCGACTGCGCTTTCGGGTCACGGTCAACACCGACAACCGGCTCATGAGCGGCATCACCCTCTCGAGCGAGTTCGCCGACTGCGCCGCGGCCTTCGCCTGGACCCTCGAGGACGTCCAGTGGCTGACCATCAACGCCGCCAAGAGCGCCTTCTACGGCTTCACGGACCGGCTCGCCCTGATCGACGGGGTCATCAAGCCCGGCTTCGCCGCCCTACGAGCCGAGTTGGAGCCGGGCCGAGAGGTCTGAGAGGACCCCCTCGGCCCACGAGGCGGCGCGGGCCCGCTGGGCGGCCAGGCTCCCTTCGCGGGGCGGGGTGAGCTCGAGGTAGGCCTTGACCTTGGGCTCGGTGCCCGAGGGGCGCACGACCACCCGGCCGAGCCCGCCCAGCGCCAGGCGCACCCCCTCGGTCGCCGGGAGGCTGCGCCAGCCCCGGGCGAGGTCCTCGACGCCGGTCACGGCCAGCTCCCCCAGGCGGGTCGGGGGCTCGGCCGCGAGGGCCCCGACGGCCGCGGCGATCCGCGCCGGGGCGTCGGCGCCCGAGGCCCGCACCGACAGGGCCGAGGTCGCGTGGACCCCGAAGGCCGTCTCGAGCTCGTCGAGGCGCCCGAGGAGGGTCGTTCCGGCGGCGGCGAGCTCGTGGGCGAGCCGGGCGAGGCACAGCGCCGCCGAGAGGCCGTCCTTGTCGGCCACGAAGGGGTCGACGGCGAAGCCGAGCGCCTCCTCGTACCCGAAGGCGAGGCCCCCGGGGCCCCCGGCCCGGGCGATCCACTTGAAGCCCGTGAGCGTCGTCGCGCACGCGACGCCCGCCGCCGCGGCCATCGCCGCGAGCAGCGAGGACGAGACGAGCGAGGTGGCCACCGTACGCCCCTCGAGGCGGGCGCCCTCGAGGAGTGTCGAGGCGAGGAGCGCCCCGATCTCGTCGCCGCGCAGGACGCGCCACCCCTCGGGCGTGCGCACCGCCGCACCGAGCCGGTCGGCGTCGGGGTCGTTGGCGAGCACCAGGGACGAGCCGGCCGCCTGCGCGCTCGCGATCGCGAGGTCGAGGGCGCCCGGCTCCTCGGGGTTGGGGAAGGGCAGGGTCGGGAAGGCGGGGTCCGGCTCGAACTGCGCGGCCACCACGTCGAGGCGGCGGTAGCCGGCGCGCGCGAGCAGGTCGGTCGCCGTCGCCCCGCCCACGCCGTGCAGGGGCGTGTAGGTGATCGCGAGGTCGCTGTCGCCCACCGCGAAGCGCTCGAGGAGGTGGTCGCGGTAGCGCCCGAGGAGGTGGTCGTCGGCGACGGCGTGGCCCGGCGCCCCGCGCGACCCCGGACGGGCCGGTCCCGCGGCGGCCATGTGGCGCTCGACGAGTTCGTCGTCGGGCGCGAGGATCTGGGCGCCGTCGGCGGCGTAGAGCTTGTAGCCGTTGTCTCGGGGCGGGTTGTGGCTCGCGGTGACGACGACCCCGGCGCTCGCCCCGACCGCCTTCACGCAGTAGGGCACGAACGGCGTGGGCAGCGGCCGGGGCAGCTCGAGGACCCGGACCCCGGCGCCGAGGAGCGTGGCCACGACCTCGTCGTTGAAGCGCTCCGAGCCGCGTCGGGCGTCGCGGCCGACGACCACGAGGGGGTCGGCGACGCCGCGCTCGGCGAGCCAGGCGGCGACCCCCTGGGTGGCGCGGCGCACCGTCGCCCGGTTCATCCCCGCCGGCCCAGGCTCCTCGGGGCCACGCAGCCCGGCCGTGCCGAAGGTGAGGGGCGGCTCGAAGTGGCGCGCGAGAGCCGTCTCGTCGCCCGCGGCGAGCAGCGCCTCGAGCGTGTCCCGGTCGTGCTCGTCGGGGTCGAGCGCGCACCAGGCGCGCACGCGCGCCGTCCAGTCGCTCACAGCACCGGGACGAGTCGCGCGAGGAGCTCGCCCAGCGAGGCCGACGCGCGCTGACCGGCCTCGAGGACCTCTCGGTGGTCGAGGGGGGCCGGTCCGACCCCGGCGGCGAAGTTCGACACGAGTGAGAGCCCCACCACCTCGGCCCCGAGGTGGCGCGCGGCGATCGCCTCGAGGACCGTCGACATCCCGACCAGCGTCGCGCCCAGGCGACGGGCCATCTCGATCTCCGCCGGCGTCTCGTAGTGGGGGCCGCGCAGCCCGAGGTAGACGCCCTCGGGCAGGGGCGCGACCTCGCCGACGCGCTCGCGCAGCCGGCGGCTGTAGAGGTCGGTCAGGTCGACGAAGCGTCCCGCGAGCGGCGCGGGCGGGACGGGGCCCTCGAGCGGCGAGGTCCCGGTGAGGTTGAGGTGGTCGCGCACGAGCACGACCGACCCCGGCCCGACCGCGGGGTCGACGCTCCCCGAGGCGTTGGTGAGCACGACCGTGCGCGCCCCGGCCGCCACGACCGTGCGCACCGGGTGGACGACGCGGTGGGCGTCGTGGCCCTCGTAGAGGTGGACCCGTCCGCTCACCAGCGCCACCGTGCGCCCCGCGTGACGCACCGTGAGGATCGCCCCGTCGTGGCCGGGCACACTCGGGGCCGCGAACCCCGCCAGGGTCGAGGAGACGACCACGCTCTCGGGCTCGCCCAGGGCGGCCGCGCCCTCGCGCCAGCCCGAGCCCAGCACGATCGCGAGGTCGTAACGCTCGACCCCGGCGCGCGCGCACAGCTCGGCGGCCGCCCGCTCGGCTAGCCCGTAGGGGTCCTCTACTGGCCGATCGTGTGCCATACCGTGCTCGTCTCGACGAAGGCCCGCAGCCGCTTCAATCCCCGGTCCTGGGGGTCGGCGCCGCGCAGCACCCGGGAGACGCTCTCGGCCGCCAGCGCGGCGAGCTCCCCGGCGAAGTCGTCGTCGGCGCCCGCGAGGTCGAGCCCGTCGACGTCCTCGTGGCTCGCGAGCACGGGGCCGACCTCCCCGGTGCGTCCCGTGAGCACGTTGAGCGCCCCG
>NCBE01000047.1 GCA_002255565.1 Actinobacteria bacterium 21-73-9 | reverse complement strand
CCGGTCCCGGTCACCTGGAGCGACGTCCCCGGCTCGTCGGTTCACCCCGGTCGCGTGGCCCTCGACGTGCTCGCCGACGTGCGGGGCCTCTCGCGGACCCGCTACGTGAACCCGGCCGTGGTGGCGAGCCGCGACGTCGCCCTGGCCGAGGTGGCCGAGGCGGCGAGCCGGACCCGTCTCACCGGGCTCGTCGTCGCCCGGGGCGACCGGGACGCCCTCGTCGTGCTCGGGCGCGACGACGCCGTGGGCGGCGCGGGCGTCGCGGCCGCCCTCGGGGGCGAACTGCGCACCACTACCCCGCACGAGCTGATGGGCCGATCGCTCGAGGCCGTGTGACCCCCTCGCCGGCCCAAGGGTTAGTCCGCGTCGTCACCGCGCTTGCGTGCAACCACGAAGGCGCTGAGCCCCCCGAGACGATTCCGGAGGTGACGATGCTCGAAGGACAAGATCGTGGCCAGAAACCAATTGAGCGGTCGTAGGGTGGGCCGCATGTCCGACGCCGCTGCGCGACCGCGCCGTAGCCGACGGACTGCCCACACCGCTGGGAGAATTGCTCCAAAGAGATAGCGCGCCTCGACGACCTCAAGACCCGACTCACGGACGACGCGCTCAATGTCGGTGAGCCGGTAGCGACGTCGATGCTCGAGAAAGTCGTCGTGCGGGCTCCAGAGGCTCATGAAGGCCGGAACGGAGACCACGATGACGCATCCGGGGGCGGCGAGGTCGACGTAGCTCCTCAAGAGCGATCGGTCGTCATCGACGTGCTCAAGGACGTCGATGAAGAGCATTGTGTCGGCCCGACTCACCGTCTGCGGATCGGCCACCCGCACATAGAGCGCGCGATCGTGTTCGCCCAGTTCATCGTCCCTGTAGTTGGGGTCAACGCACGTCACGACCGCATCCCGACACTCCCGGGTCAACGCCAGGGAGAAGAACCCTGAACCGGCACCGACGTCGAGGACACTCTGCATCTCATGACGGAGTCCGACGACATGTTGACGGATGGCATTGAGCTTCGCGAGGTAGTACCAGTGAGTCCAGGGGTCGACACTTGAGCGTTCCTTCAGATCCACCGCCTCACCTACCGTCAACCTGACGAGAGCGATTCGGCGAGGCGGCCAGGAGCTTCCTGATGACCGTCAGATCGCGCGCCACGCGCAGATACTCCGTGCCGCGGATCTTCGATCCTGGGACGTCAAGTGGCTCACGGCCCACGGAGAGATAGGTCGCGACGACGCGGCCCAGATAGTGCCGCCGTGGAGACCGGAGTATGCGCCGTCCCGCCAGCATGACTCGTGACGACCACACCGCGTCCCACCGCGAGTCACCGGAAAAGCCGTCTCGGGCGAGTCCGCACAGTCGAGCCACGTCGTCGACGGCGAATGCGCCGTCCCCGTCCATGAAGCCGACGCCCTCAACCCCTTCCGCACTGAGTGCCTCGTGAAGGCCCACGCGGACCGCCTCGCCCTTCCCAACGTTCGACGCGAGTCGGAGGACTCGCCATCGACTGGACAGACTGGTATCCATAGCCAGTTGCGCCGTTGAATCTGTCGAGCCGTCGTCCACGATGAGCCAGGACACGTCGTCGAGGGTCTGCATCCGCCGCCAGTACTCGCCGTCCCAGCGCCTCTCCTCATTGAAACACGGAACAACGAGTACGTACACGCTCCCCCTGACGCCTGTCGTGTCACTTCCAACGTCACGCTACCCAATGGCCGTCCCGCGTCTCGGAACGGCCGGCCTCTCCCGATTGCCTCAGCGATCCACGGTTGGCAGGAGCCAGTCGCTGACGAGTTGGGGAGCTCGGTCGGACCACTCCTCAGCGGTGATCGCGTAGTGGGCGTGGTCCTCCCAGGCGCCGTCGATCTCAAGGTAGCGCTCGGCGATGCCCTCGACACGCAGTCCGAGCTTCTCCACCACCCGCCGCGACGCGGCGTTGCGCGGGATGATGTTGATCTCGATCCGGTGCAGGCGCAGGGTCTCGAAGGCGAACTGCAAGACGACCACGACCGACTCGGGCATGAGGCCGAGCCCCGCGTGGGCCTCGTCGATCCAGTAGCCGACGAAGGCCGACTGCAGGGGCCCGCGCTGGATCGACGACAGCGAGATCTCCCCGACGAAGCGGCCCTCGACGAAGATCCCGAAGCCGAAACCGGTGCCGATCTGGCGCTCGCGCTCGCGCACCTGGCAGCGCGTGGCGAAGCTGCGCCGGTCCTCGGCGAGGTGCGGCGCGTGGGCCGAGCGCGGCTCCCACTTGAGCAGCCAGTCCCGGCAGCGCACCCGCACCTCGTGCCAGGCGTCATAGTCCGACTCGACGAGGGTGCGCAGCACGACGCGCCGGCCGTGCAAGGAGACCGGCGCGTGTCCCGCGCCCCGGAGCGTCACCATGGCGTAGGCCTCATCGTCTCATCGTGCCAGGCCGTCCCCGATCACGCAAAAGACAACCGCAGCCGCCCGGCGATGCCGTCGAGGATGTCACTCTCGGAGCTGAGCAGCTCGTCCACGCCCAGGCGGGCCATCACGGCGTCGACGACGTAGAGCCCGGCGACGATCACGTCCTCGCGCCCGGCGACCATCCCGGGGAAGCCCAGGCGCGCCGCGGGGGGCTCGGAGCCCAGGCGGTCCCGCCACGCGAGCACCGCCTCGCGGCTGAGGCGCCGGTGGTGCACGACGGCCCGGTCGTAGTGGTCGAGGCCGGCGTCGAGTTGGGCGAGGGTCGAGACGGTCCCGGCGAGCCCGACGAGGCGCAGGTCCGGCCCGAGCGCGAAGAGCTCGGGCGCGGCGGCGGCCGCCGCCTCGAGGGCCGACTCGATCATGGCGACGGCCCGCGTCGCGTGCTCGGCGTCGACGGGGTCGGGCCCGAGGGCCCGCTCGGTCACGCGCACGCAGCCGATCTGCATCGAGTAGCCGAGGACCCGGCCGTCGACGCGCGAGGCGATCTCGGTCGAGCCGCCGCCGACGTCGAGGATCGCGACCGGTCGCCCCTCCTCGGCGAGGTCGACGGTCGCCCCCTCGAAGGAGTAGGTGGCCTCGTCCTCGCCCGAGAGGACGACGGCGTCAAAGCCCAGGGTCTCTCTCGCGCGCGCGAGGAACGCGCCGCCGTTGCGCGCGTCGCGCACCGCCGAGGTGGCCACGCACAGCCCCCGGGTCACGCCCGCGCGCTCACAGAGTCCGTGGTACTCCTCGAGGACCGCGAGGGTCCTGGCCACCGCGACCTCGGTCAGCTCACCCGAGGCGTCGACCCCCTCGGAGAGTCGGGTGATGCGCATCTCGCGCGCCATCGCGCGACCCTCGGGGTCGGTGATGAGCAGTCGCGTCGAGTTCGACCCGCAGTCGACGGCGGCGACGGGCTCAGCCACGGACGTCCTCCACCACGAACTCCTCGACGTCGATGCCGAGCTCCTCGGCGACGAGGCCTCCCACCGGGTCAGCAGCCCCGGTGAGCCGGTGGGCGAGGTGGGCGTGGAGGCACTTCACGCCCCGCCGTGTCCCGCCGACGCCACCCGTGGGCGACACCGCGTCGGCGCGCACCGTGGCCGCCTCGCGCGCAGTGGCGTAGGCGTCGTGGGCCGCCGCCAGGGCCGCCGCGTCGACGAGGTCCTCGAACCGGTGCACGCCACCCGCGCCCTCGAGCCGGCTCACGGCCGCGGTGAGCTCGGGGTCGACCAGCCAGTAGAGGGTCGGCATGGGGGTGCCGTCACGCAGGTGGGGCTCGTTCTCGATCACGACCGGTCGTCCGTCACGCCGGCGCACCACGACCGCGAAGCGCCCGTCGAGGGGCCGTCCGAGCAGTCCCTCCACGTCCCGGCGGTCGTCGTCGGACGCCTCGAGGAAGGTCAACGCCAGAACTCGAGCGTGCGCACCAGGCGCTCGAGGAAGCCGCCGCCCGCGTGCGCCCTCACCCGGTGCGTCACGCTCGCCGGCACCGTGTCGGGCCGGGCGAGGGGCTGGTAGCCCGGGTCGTCGCGCAGGGTCCACACGCCGTTGGCCGCGCGGCCCGGGAGCACCTGGATCAGGCTCTGGCCGGGCGAGACCAGCTGGTAGTCGGCCCGGGCGAGGTCGCGCTGGGCCCGCGTCGAGGCGACCTGGTGGGACTGGGCGTTGAGCGCCCGCTGCTCCCCGCGCACGGCGGCGAGGGCCGCCGAGGCCTGGGCGATCGCGCGCTGCTGTTGCCACAGCGCCGAGAAGGGGAACCAGATCGCGATCATCACCCCGGCCGTCACGACCGCGAGCGGGACCATCCAGCGGTGCGCGCCCTGCGGGCTGCGACTGTGGACGTTCGTCGTGCTCATCCAGCTCCCGACAGCGACGACCGACCCGCGAAGCGGGCCGACTCGCCGAGCTGCTCTTCGATCCTCAAGAGTTGATTGTACTTCGCGACCCGGTCGGTGCGGGCCGGCGCGCCCGTCTTGATCTGGCCCGTGTTCAGCGCGACGGCGACGTCGGCGATCGTCACGTCCTCGGTCTCGCCGGACCGGTGCGAGATCACCGCGCTGTAGCGGTGGCGGGTGGCCTGGGCCACCGCCTCGAGGGTCTCGGTCAGCGTGCCGATCTGGTTGAGCTTGATGAGGATCGAGTTGGCCACGCCGCTCTCGATGCCCTTGGTGAGCAGTTCGGTGTTGGTCACGAAGACGTCGTCGCCCACCAGCTGGACCCGGTCGCCGAGCCGGGCGGTGAGGGCCGCCCACCCCTCCCAGTCGTCCTCGGCCATGCCGTCCTCGAGTGAGACGATCGGGTAGCGCTCGCACAGGTCGGCCCAGTAGTCGACGAGCTCGGCACGGGACAGGACCCGGCCCTCGCCCGCGAGCTGGTAGGCGCCGTCGCGGTAGATCTCGCTCGTCGCGGGGTCGAGCGCGAGGGCGACGTCGACCCCGGGGCGACGGCCGGTCCGCTCGATCGCCTCGACGAGCACCCTCACCGCCGACTCGTTGTCGGGGAGGTCGGGCGCGAACCCCCCCTCGTCGCCGACGGCCGTCGAGAGGCCCCGCTCGGCGAGGACGGCCTTAAGGGTGTGGTAGGTCTCGACGCCCCAGCGCAGGGCCTCGGAGAACGACGCCGCCCCGACCGGCATGATCATGAACTCCTGGAAGTCGATCGAGTTGCGGGCGTGCACGCCCCCGTTGACGACGTTCATCATCGGCGTGGGCAGCACGCACGCGTTGACGCCGCCGACGTAGCGATAGAGCGGCAGGTCACACTCGAGGGCGGCCGCCTTCGCCGTGGCCAGCGAGGCGGCCAGGATGGCGTTCGCCCCGAGGCGGCTCTTGTTGTCGGTCCCGTCGAGGTCCACCAGGGCCGTGTCCACCTCGCGCTGGTCGAGCGCCTCGAGGCCCTCGAGGGCGTCGGCGATCTCGCCGTCGAGGTGCTCGACGGCCCTCGAGACGCCCCGACCCATCCACGCCTCGCCACCGTCGCGCAGCTCGGCGGCCTCGCGGGCGCCGGTGGAGGCGCCCGAGGGGACGGCCGCGCGCCCGATGGCTCCCGAGGCCAGCAGGACCTCCGCCTCCACGGTCGGGTTCCCCCGAGAGTCCAGGATCATCCGGCCCAGGACGGCCTCAATCGCGCTCATCACGCCTCCTCGTGTCCTAGCTCACGTTACCCGCGCCCCCTCGCGCGGGCCGTTAGTCGCGGCTCTCGGCGTCGACGATCTCCTGGCGCGTCGAGCGGGCTCGCTCGCGCAGCACGCCCTCGAGGTCCACCCCGGCGTGTCGAGCGAGCGAGACCAGGGCGACGAGCGCGTCGCCCCACGCGGTGGCGACGTCGCTGTCGCCGGTGGCGTCGCTCGCGGCGGCGGCGTCGAGCACGAGCGCCTCGAGCGCCGCGACGGCGTCGGAGCGCAGATCCTCGGGCGGGGGCGGCTCGAGGCCCAGGGAGGCCGCCTTGCGCAGCAGCTTGGTGTAGAGGGTGAGCGCGGGCAGCTGCCAGACGATGCCGTCGGTGACGCTCGTGCGACCCTTCTCGGCGAGCTTGAGCACCTCCCAGCGCGCGGCCACCTCGTCGGCGCTGTCGGCGGTCGCGTCGCCGAAGACGTGGGGGTGACGCGCGACCAGCTTCGCCGACAGGCGGTCGGCGACCTCGGCGAGGTCGAAGCGCTCCTCCTCGGCCGCGAGCTCGGCGTGGAAGACGATCTGACACCAGAGGTCGCCCAGCTCCTCGACGAGGTGGCCCGTCGACTCGTCGTCGGGGGCGCGCACGTAGTCCTCGAGGGCGTCGAGGGCCTCGTAGGCCTCCTCGAGCAGGTGACGCGCGAGCGACCCGTGGGTCTGGTCCTGGTCCCAGGGGCACTCGGCCCTCAGCCGGTGCACCAGGGCGACGAGGTCGCCGGTCGCCTCGGCGACGCCGCGCGGCACCTCCACCCACAGCGAGGTGAGGTGGTCGACCGGCCCGATCCCCGCGAGGTCGCGCGGGTCGATCGCCTCGACCCGCTCGTCGGGCAGTCCCAGGTGCGAGAGCAGGGTCACCCTCGCGCCCCCGAGCTGGTCGGCGAGCACCGCGAGCACCTCGGGCGCGTAGCACTGCAGCACCAGGTGGGGGCCCTCGCGCCAGGCGACGGGCGCGAGGGCGTCGACGACCCGCAGGCCGACCGCCATCGGGTCGACGCCGAGGGCCGCGCAGGCGGCGTCGATCACCGACACGGCGGGCTCGATCACCACCTCCACGTCGTCGCGGGCGCGCAGCAGCTCGACGGTGCGCTCGGCGACCAGGGGCGAGCCCGGGACGGCGTAGACGACCTCGCCGCCGGGGGCGTCACGCGCCAGGGCGGCGAGGTCGTCGACGATCGCCGCGTAGAGCGACTCGAAGGAGTCGGCGCGCTCGTACCAGTCGTCGTAGCTCACGAGGTCGCCGAGGCCCTCGGCCGAGGGGTGGCGTCGGGTGCGCAGGCGCGCGACCTCCGCCCGGGCCAGCCGCTCGAGGGCCCCGACCGTGACGGCCGCCGGCGCACCGGGGCCGAGGCCGACGACCCGGACCCGCGGACTCACCGATAGCTGGCCGCGGCGCCGCCCAGCGTGCTCGCCCCGGTGACGTCAGACGCCGAGGGCGTGGCGGGCGAGAAGACCGTGGGGCCCGAGCTCGCGAGGCCCCAGCGGCCGAAGGCCGGGTCCACGTGGACCGCGGCCTCGTAGAGCAGGGTGTTCTTCACCGAGGCGGCCGCCGTGGCGTTGAGGTTCTTCAGGTCGTTGAGCACGGCCGGCGTCGCCGAGGCGAAGGGGGTCGGCGTGCGCTTGGTCAGCGCGACGTAGAAGGCGTAGGTCTGGCCCCCGTAGGTGATGTACTGCGGGGTCGTGGGGAAGGCGTCGAGCGTGCCCTTGGCGACGTCGTTGCGCACCGCGGCGTAGGACTGGTCCGTCGGCGGGTAGCAGCCGTAGGCGCCCCCCTTCTTACTCGACGGGTCGAGGGAGTACGTGCGCGCGAGGTTCGCCACCGACATCCCGGTCTTCTGCGACGCGGCGAAGGCCGCGACCTTCGCCGGCGACACCAGGGCGATCGAGACGCACAGCGTGTCGTAGGAGCTCTGGTGGGCGTCGTAGTAGCGGCGCATCGCGGCCGCCGTCAGCGGGATCGCCTTCTTCAACTTGCCCACCAGGTACAGCGAGTCGGCCTGGGCGACCAGCTCGGCCTGGCGCATCTCGGCGGGCATCTCGGCGAGTGCCTGGGCCGAGGTGCCCGGGCAGGTGAGCCGGTTGGTCTGGGCCTGGACGGTCATCTCACCCTCGAGCGACGCCTTGGCGGAGGCGAGGTCCGCGGCGCTCGGGGTGTAGTGCAGGTGGCGCTGGACGTACTGGTCGATCGCGACGCCCTCGACGCGTAACTCGGTCCAGGCCGCCGCGCCGGTGGCCTTGACGGTGTCCCCGCCCGCCCCGACCCCGTAGTTCGTCGGGCTGAGGGCCGTCACGTAGCACTGGAGGGTGAGGTGCTGGCTGATGGCGGCGAGCTCGCCACCGAGGGTCCTCGCGTCGATGCGCTGGCCGTTCACCGATATCCCCGAGGAGAGGCCGCTCCACCCGTAGGCGATGGCGCCGGCGAGCAGTATCACCAGCCCGAGAACGACCCGCCGCACCGGGCCATGCTACCGACTCAGTCGACCGCCTCCGTCGCGGGCGCCCCCAGGGACTCGAGCAGCTCGCGCAGCGCTCGCGCCGTGGTCTCGGCGGGCTCGAGGTCGCAGCGCAGCTCGGCCGCCGCCTCGTCGTAGAGCGCGCCCGAACGCAGGCGGCGCAGGCGCACCTGCTGGCGGTACGAGAGGCGCAGCGGCGAGACCCGCAGCCGGGCCCGGCTGCGCACCCCGACCTTGGCCGGCTGGACGACGAGCGACGTGACGCCCCGAGCGAGGCACGCGAGGCGCAGGCTCGCGAGGTCGAGGAGTCCCCCGACCGGCGCGGGCGGATCCCCGTAGCGGTCGGACCACTCCTCGCGCAGGTCGTCGAGCTCCTCGTCGGTGCGGATCTCGGCGAGGCGACGGTAGGCCTCGAGGCGGGCGTCGTCGGCCTCGACGTACTCGCGCGGAAGGTGGGCCGACCCGGGGACGTCGAGGGTGACCGCCGCCGGCGCGATCGGGACCTCCCCCTTGGCCTCGGCGACGGCCTCGGCCACGAGCTGGACGTAAAGGTCGTAGCCGACCGCGGCCACCGGCCCGGACTGGTCGTGGCCGAGGAGGTTCCCGGCGCCGCGGATCTCGAGGTCGCGCATAGCGATCTTGAAGCCGCTCCCGAGTGAGGTGTTGTCGCCGACCGTGCGCAGACGCTCGTAGGCGGTCTCCGAGAGCGTCTCGCCCGGGGGGTGGAAGAGGTAGGCGTAGGCCCGCTGGCCCGAGCGGCCCACCCGGCCCCGCAGCTGGTGGAGCTGGCCCAGGCCGAGCCGGTCCGCGCGGTCGACGATGAGGGTGTTCACCGTGGGCAGGTCGATGCCCGACTCCACGATCGTCGTGCAGACGAGCACGTCGTAGCGCTGGTCCCAGAAGTCGACCATGATCCGCTCGAGCGCCCCCTCGTCCATCTGGCCGTGGGCCACCGCGACGCGAGCGTCGGGGACCAGGCGGGCGAGGCGCTGGGCGACGTGGTCGATGTCGTGGATCCGGTTGTGCACGTAGAAGACCTGCCCCTCGCGCAAGAGCTCGCGGCGGACCGCCTCGACCACGGCCGGCTCGTCGAACTCGCCCACGTAGGTGAGGATCGGTCGCCGGTCGGCCGGCGGGGTCGTGATCATCGAGAGGTCGCGGATGCCCGCGAGGGCCATCTCTAGCGTGCGGGGGATGGGGCTCGCGCTCAGGGTGAGGACGTCCACCCCCACGGCGCGGGCCTTGATGGCCTCTTTGTGCTCGACCCCGAAGCGCTGCTCCTCGTCCACCACGAGCAGGCCGAGGTCCTTGAAGGTGACGGCGTTAGAGAGGAGTCGGTGGGTGCCGACGACGACGTCGACGGTCCCCTCGCGCAGGCCCACGATCGTCGCGCTCGCCTCGGCGTCGTCGACGAAGCGGCTCAGCAGAGCCACCTTCACCGGGAAGCCGGCGAAGCGCTCGGAGAAGGTCTGGAAGTGCTGGCTCGCGAGCAGGGTCGTGGGCACGAGCACCGCGGCCTGCTTGTTGTCCTGGACGCACTTGAAGACCGCGCGCAGCGCCACCTCGGTCTTGCCGAAGCCGACGTCGGCGCACACCAGCCGGTCCATGGGTCGCGACGCCTCCATGTCGGCCTTGACGTCGGCGATCGCCTGGGCCTGGTCGGCCGTGAGGGTGAAGGGGAAGTGGTCCTCCATCTCCCGCTGCCACGCGGTGTCGGGCGAGAAGGCGTGGCCCGTCGCCACCGCGCGTCGCCGGTAGAGCTCGACGAGCTCCTGGGCGACGAGGAACGCGGCGGCGCGCGCCTTCGCACGGGTCTTCTGCCACTCGGCGCCGCCCAGGCGCGAGAGGGCGGGCCCGTCGCCACCGGTGTAGGGCGTGACGGCGTCGATCTGCTCGGTCGGCCAGTAGCTGCGGCCGTCTTTGAACTCGAGCACGAGGTAGTCCCGCGTGACCCCGTTGATCGAGCGGGTGGTGGTGCCGGCGTAGCGCGCGACCCCGTGGTGGCGGTGCACGACGTAGCTGCCCACGGCGAGGTCGTCGAAGAAGCCGTCCACGTTGCGCGCCCTCGTGCGGGCCACCCGTCGGGTGGCCCGCCGTCCGGTGAGGTCGCTCTCCGCCCAGACGACGATCTCGGGGTCGTCCAGCCAGAAACCGGCCGGCAGCGCGCTCTCGAGGACGCTGAGGCGGACCTCGAGGACCGCCGTCGGGTCGGTCGAGACCTCCAGCCCCTCGTCGCGCAGCTGGTCGGCGACGCGCGAGCAGGCCGCGGCCGTCGTGGCGAGCACGACGCCGCGACGCTCGGGGGGCCACTCGCGCACGTGGGCCGCCACGCGCGCGGGGTCGCCCTGGACCACCGGCGGCGAGGTCAGCCCCCCACCCTGGCCCGGGACGGCCGCGAGGTCGACGACCTCGTGGCCGGTGAGAAGGCTCGCGTAGTCGACGTGCAGGAGCGGCACCTCGCGGTCGGCCCGCCACGTGGTCGCGACCACCTCGGTGAGCTCGCGCTCCTCGTCGAGCAGGTCAGCCAGCCGGCTCCGCACGCGGGCGGGGTCCACCACGACGACGCGCTCGTCGCTCGCGTCGAGGATGGTCGCTCGGCGCGGCGCGAGCAGAGGCATCCACCCCTCCATCCCGTCGAAGAGGTGCCCGGCGGCCAGCCGCTCGAAGACCTCGGCCCCCCACCCGGCGTCACCGGCCAGGGCGGCCGCGTGCGCCCGGCCGGCCCCGTCGGGGACCCACTCGCGCGCCGGCGCGAGCACGGCGACCCCGGTGTCGCGCACCGAGCGCTGGGTGGCGACGTCAAAGATGGTGAGCCGCTCGACCACGTCGCCGAAGAAGTCCAGGCGGATCGGCTCGTCGGCCTGGGCGGGCCAGACGTCGACGATCCCGCCGCGCACGGCGAACTCGGCGCGGTGCTCGACCTGGTGCTCGCGGCGGTAACCGGCGGCGACCAGCTGGGCCAGCAGGTCGTCGCGGCCGACCTCGTGGCCGACCGGCACGGAGAGGACCGGCGGCGTCGAGGGGGCGAGGACCTGGGCCGCGGCCCGCACGGAGGAGACGAGGACCGCGGGGCGCACACCACTTTCGAGGCGCTCGCGCGTGAGGGCGCGCCGGGCCATCACCTCGACGTCGGGGCTCACCCGCTCGAGCGGGTGGGTGTCCCACCCCGGCCACAGCGCGACGGCCTCGGCACCCAGCCAGGCGGCGAGGGCGTCGGCGAGGGCGTCGGCCTCCCCGGCCGTGGCGGTCACGACCGTCAGGCCCGGGGCCTCCAGGGCGAGCGCGGCCACCGCGAGGGGCGTCGCGAACGACGAGGGTGAGAGTCCCCCGTCAAGGACACGCCGGCGCAGCGCCGGGGCGACCCGCTCGAGGACGCGGGCGAGGCCGGTCGTCACGTCGCGTTGACGCGCTGCTGGGCGTCGGCGAATCCGAGGTCGATGACGGCCTCGACGGCGTCGGCCGCCCGCTCCACGTCGGCGGCGAGCGCGGCGCGGCGCGCGCCCGAGAGACGCTGAAGGACCCAGTCGGCGCCCCGGTCCTTCGACGGGGGCTTGCCGACGCCCACCCGGACGCGCGCGAACTCCCGCGAGCCGAGGGCCTGGCTGACCGAGCGCAGGCCGTTGTGGCCGGCCAGCCCCCCGCCGAGCTTCAGACGGACGCTGCCCGGCTCGAGGTCGAGCTCGTCGTGCACGACGACGAGGTCGGCGAGGTCGGAGATCGCCGTGCGCCGCACCAACGGCTTCACCGACGCGCCCGACTCGTTCATGTAGGTGGAGGGCACGGCCAAGGTCACCGGGCCCTCGGGGGTCGCGAGCACGCCCACGACGGCGTGCAGGCGTCGCTCGGCGCGTAGCTCGACACCTCGGCGACGGGCGACCTCGCGCACGGCGTCGCCACCCACGTTGTGGCGGGTGTGCTCGAACTCGGCCCCCGGATTGGCCAGGCCGACCACGAGCAGACGGCTCGCCGTGCCGCGCCGCTCGGACTCCTCAGCGCGCCGCGGCGCCATCGGCTACGCCGAGGCGGACTCGGGACCCGCGGTCTTCGCGGCGCGCCCGGCGTGGGTCGCCACGATCGCGACCTGCGGGTCGCCGGCGACGCTCACCCCGTCGGGCAGCGACATCTCGCCGACGCGAATCGCCCCGCCCGGCGTGAGGGCCGAGATGTCGACCTCGATCGAGGTCGGGATCTGGTCGGGGCGGCAGCGGACCTCGAGGGAGAAGAGCTGCTGGTCGACCTCCCAGTCGGCGTGGCGGACCTCGACGGCGTCCCCGATGAGGTGGAGCGGCACCTCGGCCACGACCGGCCGGTTGGGGTCGACGACCTGGAAGTCGATGTGGGCGACCGTCCCGCGCACGGGGTGGCGCTGGATCTCACGGGCCATCACCACGAAGCTCGAGCCGTCGGCGTCGAGGGTGATGAGCGTGTTGAGTCCCTGGTCGGTCGAGACGGCCTGGCGGAACTCCTTGGCGTCCACCGCCACCGGCAGCGGACCGACGCCCTCGCCGTAGACCACGGCGGGGATCGACCCGTCGCGGCGCAGGCGGCGGGAGGCGGCCGAGCCCTGGGGGCGACCGGTGGCCGCGCGCAGCGTGACCTCTGACATGACGACTCCTTCGACGAGACGCGCCCGACCGGGCGAACAGGCCCACCAGCCTAGCCGTGCACGGCCCAACGGCCGAGTGGCCAGGTCGGCTCCCCCTCGAGACGGGGCGCCGTCACTACGCTTCGGCCGTGGCCCCGCCGCTCCCGAGCCTGGCCCGGCTCGCGCGTCCAACGCGCTCCACGTGGGTCACCCTGTCCCTCCTCACAGCCTACGTAGCACTGGCGTGCCTCATGTTCTGGCCGGCGACCCCGTGGAACGACGCACGACTGCCTTCAGTGCCCTTCGGCGGGTTTGGCTACGGAGACCCGGCCGTCGACTCATGGTTCCTCGGATGGACGCCCTTCGCCCTCTCACACGGTCTTGTCCCCTTTCACACGTCCTACATCGACTACCCCCAAGGGGCCAACCTCGCGAGCAACACTCTGACCCCACTCTTGGGGCTCCTGGCGTGGCCCGTGACCTCCACACTCGGGCCGGTCGCCGCCCTTAACGTCCTGCTGCGCCTCGCGTTCGCAACCTCGGCGGGCGCGATGTTCCTCGTCCTTCGAACCCACTCCTCTCCTCCCCCTCATCACCCTCGTCGTCGTTCGGCTCCTGAGCAAGCCCGAGAACGGCGTTCGAAGGCTCGGAGTTCTGTTGGGCGTCCTGTCGGGGGCCCAACTTCTCATCTGCCCCGAACTCCTCGCGATGCTCGGAATCGTGTGCGCGGTCGGGGTCGTCTACGTGGTCGCTCGTGATGGGACGGGCTGGAAGACCAGGGTCACACCGATCCTCGCCGCTATGCCTTGGGCGCTCATGTCCGTCGTCGTCGTGGCGGGGTACCTCCTCTTCTGGGCCTTCGCGGGCTCGGGCCACGTGTCCGGGCCCCCGCAGCCGGTCCAATCCCTTCAGTCGTTTCGCACGGACCTCCTCGCACCTGTCGTGCCAACAATGAATCAAGCGCTTCTCCCTAAGTCGTTGCTCACCACCGCCGGCCACTTTGACGCGGGCGACTTCACCGAGAATGACGGCTACCTCGGCGTTGGGCTCATCGCGTGGGTCATCATCGTCGCCGTCCGATACCGGCGAAGCAAGGTCGTCCTGTACAGCGCTCTCGCCGCGGCGAGTGCTCTCGTCTTGTCGTTTGGCCCCCGCCTCACCATCTACGGCACCGCCACTGACGTTCCGCTACCCGAGGCCTGGCTCGCGAGATTTCCCGTGCTCCAGAGCTTCGTCCCGTCGCGCTTCGCGGAGATCGCCGCTCTGTTCGTGGCGATATCCGGCTCCGTGGGCGCGGAGCACTTCGTCCGTGGGTTGAGGACTCATCCCGCCATCGGTCGGCGACTCGGCGACATGGGGATGGTCCTCCTCGCCGGAGTCGCGCTCGCCCTGCCCTTCCCACAGCTCGCCCTCGTGACGAAGGCACCGCAGTGGCCTCGGGGTCTCTACGGTGCGCTTGACCGGATTCCTCGTGGCGATGTCGTCCTCGCGTACCCCTACCCCTCGGATCCCTACACCGAGGCCATGAGCTGGCAGGCTCAAGGTGGCTTCCGATTCAAGCTGCTCGGCGGCTACATGGACGTTCAAGGGCCCCACCACACGGGACAGGAGAATCCGCTGGGGCTCGCACCGGTCCAGGTCCAGGGATTCCTCATGTACTCGCTCTACGGCCACCCCATGGATTATCCCGTTCCCCCGCCCCGCTATGACCTGGCAGCCGGACTCTGCACCTTCGTTCGCCGCTACCACGTGGGCGCCCTCGTCTACTGGCGCACCGGCGCCCACCCCGAGCGCGTCCGCCAACTGTTCGAGCGCGACTTCGGACGTCCCCGTGTGTCGGTGAGCCACGGCGCCTTCGCGGTGTGGCGGACCACGCCGGGGACGTGCGCCGGAGGCTAGAGGAGGTTCTCGCCGCCGAAGATGTCCGAGACCGAGCTGTCCTCGAAGATCGCCGAGATGGCGTTCGCCACGATCGCCGCGACCGACAGCACCTCGAGCTTCTCGAAGGTCTTCTCCGGTCCGATCGGCAGGGTGTCGGTCACCACGACCCGGTTCACCGGGGCGTTGAAGAGCCGCTCGACCGCCGGGGGCGAGAAGACGGCGTGGGTGGCCATGACCCAGATGTCGTCGGCGCCGTGTTCTTTCAAGAGGTCCGACGCCGCGACGATGGTGCCCGCGGTGTCGATCATGTCGTCGATGAGCACGCAGTGGCGACCCTCGACGTCGCCCACCACGTGACGGGCGACGGCCACGTTGGCCATCCCGCGCGGGCGGGTCTTGTGCACCAGGGCCAGGTCGCAGCCCAGGTGCTGGGCGTAGCGCTCGGCGACCTTTACCCGGCCGGCGTCGGGGGCCACGACCACGATGTCGTGGGGGTCGGCGTGGGCCTTGAGATAGGTCTCGAGCACGGGGGCGGCGACTAGGTGGTCGACGGGGATGTTGAAGAACCCTTGGATCTGGCCCGAGTGGAAGTCGACCGAGAGGACCCGGGTCGCGCCCGCGGTCTGCAGGACGTCGGCGACCAGCTTCGCGGTGATCGGCTCGCGGCCCTGGGTCTTGCGGTCCTGGCGGGCGTAGCCGAAGTACGGGACGACCGCGGTGATGCTCTTGGCGCTAGCGCGCTTGGCGGCGTCGATCATGACCAGCTGCTCCATGATCGCGTCGTTCACCGGCGAGGAGTGGGTCTGGACGATGAAGACGTGGGCGCCGCGCACGGACTCGTCGATGCGGCAGTGGATCTCGCCGTCGGCGAACTCCCTCAGGTTGGCCTCGGTGAGGCCCACCCCGAGCAGGGAGGCGACGTCCGCCGCGAGTGTCGGGTGGCAGCGGCCCGAGACGAGGACCAGGCGCCGCTTCGCCAGGGATTCCACGAGACCCACCCTAGCGAACGAGGGGGTTCAGCCCCGGGGGGCGACGAGGGCGCCGGCGGCGACGTCCTCGCCCGGGCCGAGGGTGACGAACGAGCGCACCGTCGCGTCGGCCCCGATGCGCACCGCCGACGCCTCCACGGTCGCCACCCGGGAGCGCTCGCCCACCTCCACGTCCACCAGGTGCGCCCGCGGGCCGACGGTGGCCCCGGCGCCCACACGGGTGCGACCCTGGAGGATCGTCCCGGGCAGGATCGACACGTCGGGGGCGAGCACGACGTCGACGTCGAGGTAGGTCGTGGCCGGGTCCCACAGGGTCACGCCGCGCCCCATCCAGTGCTCGTTGATCCGCCGGCGCAGCTCGGCCTCGGCGCGAGCGAGCTGGGCGCGGTCGTTGACCCCGAGCGCCTCGCTGGGGTCCTCGAGCACGAACGACCTCGTCGCGTGGCCCATCGCCGAGAGCACGGCGACCACGTCGGTGAGGTAGTACTCGCCCTGGGCGTTCTGGCGCCCCACCCGACGAAGCGCCGGGCCGAGCAGGCTCTGGCGCACGACCATGACGCCGGTGTTCACCTCGTCGATCAGCCTCTCGGCGCGCGAGGCGTCGCGTTCCTCCACGATCCGCTCCAGGCGGCCGTCGCGACCGGTGACCATCCGGCCGTAACCTCGGGGGTCGGGGACGACGGCACTCATCACGGTGAGGGCCGCCCCGCTCGCGCGGTGCTCCTCGAGCAGTCGCGCCACCGTCTCGCGACGCAGCAGCGGCGTGTCGCCCGGCAGGATGACGACGTCCCCGTCGCTCTCGCCGATGGCCTCGTCGACGCTCGCGAGCGCGACCGCGACCGCGTGGCCCGTGCCGAGGGTCTCGCCCTGCTCGACGAAGGTGAGCCGCACCCCGGCGCCCTCGGCGAGCTCCTTCTCCACCCAGGTGGCGTGGTGGCCGACCACGACGACCGTCGCGCGCACCTCGTCGTGGCGCGCGGCCTCCAGGACGAAGCTCGCCATCGTGCGCCCGCACAACTTGTGCAGGGGCTTCGGGCGCGCCGAGCGCATCCGGGTCCCCTCGCCGGCGGCGAGCACGACCACGCAGGTGGGGCGCGTCATCCCCCCTCTCTAGCAGCCCTACGATGCGCGACGTGGACCCTCTCAACTACGACGAGTTCGCGCTCTTCCACGAGAACGTCGAGGAGTTCGGCCTCGAGGTCGAGATTCCCCCGGTCTCGCGGTTCTTCCTTCCCGTCGACGGCCTGCGCCAGCTGAGCGGCCTGCGCTGGGGCGAGGGCGAGCCCGAGCTCGTCCTGCTCCACGGCGGGGCCCAGAACGCCCACACCTTCGACACCGTCGCGCTGGCCCTCGGCCGACCCCTGCTCGCCCTCGACCTGCCCGGCCACGGCCACTCCGACCCGACGCCCCACCCGCCCGCCGACGTCGCCCACCACGCCCGCGACCTCGCCACCGCGCTCGAGGGGCTGATCGACCGGCCCCTGCCGATCGTGGGGATGAGCCTCGGGGGGCTCTGCGCCCTCGAGCTCGTCGCCTCCCACCCCGAGCTCGCGCGCGCCCTGGTGCTGATCGACGTCACCCCCGGGGTCACCGGAGAGAAGGCCCGCCACGTCACCGACTTCGTCAACGGACCGGCGACCTTCGCCGACTTCGAGGAGATCCTCGCGCGCACGGTCGCCCACCACCCCACCCGGTCGCTGAGCTCGCTGCGCCGCGGCATCCTGCACAACGCCTTGCGCCGCGAGGACGGCTCGTGGGTGTGGCGTCACCAGCGCGGCGGGCCGGGCCGGCTCGAGGCGCCCCGCGACCACGACCTGTGGGGCCGCCTGACGGCGGTCAGCGTCCCGGTGACCCTGGTGCGCGCGATGGGCCCGGGCTCGGTCGTCGACGACGCCGACGAGGCCGAGCTGCGCCGGCGCCTCCCCGAGGCGACGGTCGTGCGGGTCGAGGGCTCGGGCCACTCGGTCCAGGGTGACCGCCCGGTCGAGCTCGCGGCCATCTTGGAGGGCTCGCTCTTCTAGTCGTCGCTGGCGGGGGAGGGCTCGAACCTCCAACCTTCGGATCCAAAGTCCGCTGTTCTGCCGGTTGAACTACCCGCCACGGGCCGGTAAGGTGCCGTTCTTGCCCGATTCTTAGCGAATCGCCGTG
>NCBE01000046.1 GCA_002255565.1 Actinobacteria bacterium 21-73-9 | reverse complement strand
GGGGCTCGCGGCGGTGCGCGCCTGGCTCGAGGACGGGCGCGAGGAGGCGGCCCGGCCCGACTCGCCCGGCGAGGCGCTGTTCTTCAACCGCCGAGGACGGCGGCTCGGGCCGCGCGACGTGCGCCGGATCCTCGACCGGCGGGCCCCGGGGGGCCATCTCCATCCCCACGCGCTGCGCCACACCTACGCGACCCACCTGCTCGAGGGCGGCGCCGACCTGCGCGTGGTCCAAGAGCTCTTGGGCCACGCCAACCTGACGACGACCCAGGTGTACACCCACGTCTCGAAGTCGCGCCTGCAGAACGTGCACCGCCGGACCCACCCGAGGGGCTGACCCGGCCGGTCGACTACTATGGATTGGCTCTCCCACGGTGGGCGGGCACTGAGCAGTCCCCGTGGATTCGTACGGTCGCCGTTCGCGGTGCTCCACGGGGCGTGAGCAACCGAACGAAAGGACATCGACGTGGCCCTGGTCACCCTGCAGGATCTCCTCGACGCCGGCGTGCACTTCGGGCACCAGACCCGTCGCTGGAACCCCAAGATGCGCCGCTTCATCCTCGGCGAGCGCAACGGGATCTACCTCATCGACCTGCGCAAGACGCTCGCGGGCATCGAGACCTCCTACGCCTTCGTGCGCGACCTGGTCGCCGGGGGCGGCACCATCTTGTTCGTCGGCACGAAGAAGCAGACCCAGGGGCCGGTGGCCGACTACGCCGTGGCGTGCGGCATGCCCTACGTCAACCAGCGCTGGCTGGGCGGGATGCTGACCAACTTCTCGACGGTCCACGGCCGGGTCCGGCGCCTGGTCGAGCTGCGCCAGATGGAGCGGGCCGGCGACTTCGCCAACATGCCCAAGCGCGAGGCGCTGCGCCACTCGCGCGAGCTCGAGAAGCTCGATCGCAACCTGGCCGGCATCGCCGCGCTGGACCGCGTGCCCGACGCCGTCTTCGTAATCGACACGAAGAAGGAGCACATCGCCGTGACCGAGGCGCGCAAGCTCGGCCTGCCGATCGTCGCGGTGGTCGACACGAACTGCGACCCCGACCTGATCGACTACGTCATCCCGGGCAACGACGACGCCATCCGGGCCGGTGCGCTCATGTGCAAGCTCGTGGCCGAGGCGGTCGTCGAGGGCCGCTACATCCGCCACAACCGTCCCGCCACCGCACCCGCGACCGCGGCGACGGGCGCCTGAGGACCCGACACCCACAAGGAGAGACCAAGGTGACGATCACCGCGAAGGACGTGCAGGCGCTGCGCCAGGCGACGGGCGTCGGCATGATGGACGCGAAGAGGGCCCTGGAGGAGAGCGGGGGCGACATGGAGGCCGCCACGCAGTGGCTGCGCGTCCAGGGCCTCGCGTCGGCCGCGAAGCGGGCCGAGCGAGAGGCGAGCGAGGGGTGCGTGGCCGTCGTGCGCGACGGCGCGGTCGCCAGCATCGTCGAGCTGCGCTGCGAGACCGACTTCGTCGCGAAGTCCGAGGAGTTCGTCGCGCTCGCCGACGAGATCGCCGCGCGCGTCTGCGACGCCGGCGAGGGGGCCGTGGCCGAGTTCCAAGGGGCCCTCGAGCGGCTCCTCACCACGCTGAAGGAGAACATCTCCATCGGCCGGGTCGTCCGGCTCGAGGCCGGGCCGGGGGAGGTCGTCGACACGTACCTCCACCAGCAGTCGGGTCGCGGGGTGAACGCGGTGGCCGTGGTCGTCGCCGGGGCCAGCGAGGAGACGGCCCACGAGCTGGCGGTGCACGTCGCCTTCGCCCGACCGCTGTACCTCACGCGCGAGGAGGTCCCGGCGCCCGACGTCGACGCCGAGCGGCGCACGATCGAAGAGATCACCCGCAACGAGGGCAAGCCCGAGGCGGCGGTGCCCAAGATCGTCGAGGGGCGCCTCAACGCGTGGTACAAGGAGCGGGTGCTGCCCGAGCAGCCCTACGTGAAAGATGAGAAGGAGACGGTGGCCCAGTTCCTCGGCGGCGCGCGGGTGCGCGCGTTCGCCCAGGTCGTCATCGGCGCCTAGCCGTGCGCCGCGTCGTCTTGAAGCTCTCGGGCGAGGCCCTGGCGTCGGCCGCCAGCGACGAGACGATCGACGCGACGACGGTCGACTTCCTCGCCCGCGAGATCGCCGCGGCGATGGACCGCGGCGGCCTGGAGCTCGCCGTGGTGGTCGGCGGGGGCAACATCTGGCGCGGCGCGACCGGCGCGATGGCCGGGATGAACCGGGCCTCGTCGGACATCATGGGGATGCTCGGCACGGTCATCAACGCGCTCGCCCTGCAGGACGCGATCGAGAGCCACGGGCGCCCGACGCGGGTCATGACCGCGCTGTCGATGGACCAGGTGGCTGAGCCCTACATCCGCCGGCGCGCCGTGCGCCACCTCGAGAAGGGCCGCGTGGTCATCTTCGCGGCCGGCATGGGCAACCCCTACTTCACGACCGACACCCCGGCGGCCCAGCGCGCGGCCGAGATCGAGGCGGACGTCGTCTTGAAGGGCACCCACGGAGGGGTGGACGGCGTCTACGACGTCGACCCGCGGGCCCACGCCGACGCCGTGCGCTTCGACGAGCTCTCCTTCGACGAGGTGATCGCCCGGGACCTGCGCGTGATGGACATGACCGCGATCACCTTCTGCAAGGACAACCGTCTGCCCATCCGCGTCTTCGACCTGATGGCCCCGGGGAACCTCGGGCGGGCCCTGGACGGGGCGCCCGTCGGTACGCTGGTGAGGTAATGGAGAGCGACCTCGTCGAGATGGTGCTCGCGGACACCCGCGAGCGCATGGCCAAGGCGCTCGACCACGTGCGCGCCGAGTTCGCCACCGTGCGCACGGGCCGGGCCTCGTCGGCGCTCGTCGAGGGGGTGCTCGTCGACTACTACGGGACCGAGACGCCGCTCAAGCAGTTGGCCAACTTCTCGGTGCCCGAGCCCCGCCTTCTCGTGGTGTCGCCCTTCGACAAGGGGTCGATCAACGCGATCGAGAAGGCCATCTCCTCGGCCGACCTCGGCCTCACCCCGAGCAACGACGGCCAGGTGATCCGCCTCTCGTTCCCGACGCTCACCGAGGAGCGCCGCCGCGAGTTCGTCAAGCTCGTGAAGCAGCGCGCCGAGGAGGGTCGCGTGGCGATCCGTGGCGTGCGTCGCCACGCCCGCCAGGAGCTCGAGGGGCTCGAGAAGGAGAACGAGATCTCGAGCGACGAGCTCGAGCGCGTCGAGAAGGTGCTCGAGAAGGTCACTCAGGACGGGGTAGCGGCGGTGGACGCGCTGCTCACGCACAAGGAGCAGGAGCTCCTTGAAGTCTGACGAGGAGCCGATGGACGAGCCGACCGGCGAGTTCCCCGCGGCGGGGACCGACGAGCCCCGCGTGACGATCACGGGGGCCACCCCGGCCGGCGACCTGGTCGACGACCTGCCGACGGTCGACCCCACGACGCTGCTGCCGCACTGGACCGAGGCCCCCACCGGTCAGGTGCCGATCGTGGTGGCCCGTGAGGCCGCGGCCGCCGACGACCCGTGGTCCCAGATCCCGGCGCCGGCCTGGCGCGAGGGCGAGGCCGACTGGGTGGCCCACGAGGAGCAGTTCGACACCTCGATGCTCGCGGGCGCCGAGCGCACCGAGACGGCGCGGCCGTGGGAGTTCGACGTCGGCGACGACGTGACGGCGGCCCCGGTCGAGGCCGAGGAGCCCGAGTGGTTCGAGCCGGAGCGCCCCGAGCCCGCCGCCCCGGTCGGACGGACCCGCCGCCGGCCCAGCGCCAACCCCCTGGCCGGTCGCGCCGTGCGCCAGGCCCCGCAGACGAGCTCGGTGGCCCGGGCCGTCCTGACCGGGGTGCTGCTCGCCGTCGTGGTCTTCGCCTTCTTCATCGCCGGCCCCCTGCCGCTGACGGCCCTCGTCATCGTGGTGCTCGCCGTGGCGAGCGGCGAGGCCTTCGCCGGCTTCCGCTCGGTGGGAGCCCATCCCGCGACCGTGCTCGGCCTCGTGGCCGTGATGACCCTCGGGGTCGCGGTCTACAACAAGGGGCTCGGGGCCGTCGGCCCGGTGACCGTGCTGCTGGTGGTGCTGGGCTTCGTCTGGTACATGTCGGCCGAGCGGACGATCGACGTCCTCGACGGACTCGGGGTGACGGTCTTCGTCTACGCCTGGGTCGGCGTGTTCGGCGCGTACGCCGTGGCCCTGCTCTCGCCCTCGACCTTCGCCGACCGCCACGGGCTGGCGTACCTCTTCGGCGCCGTCGTCATCGTGATCGGTAACGACACCGGGGCGCTGTTCACCGGGCGCTGGTTCGGCAAGCACCCCCTCAGCGCGAAGCTCTCGCCGAACAAGACGGTCGAGGGGCTCGTCGGCGGGACGGTGCTGGCGCTGGTCTTCGGGGCGCTCATCGTGCCGCTCGTCTCGCCCTGGACGCTCACGCGCGGCCTCGAGTTCGCGGTCGTCTTGTCGATCGTGGCGCCGCTGGGCGACCTCTTCGAGTCGATGGTCAAGCGCACCCTCGGGGTGAAGGACCTCGGCCGGCTCCTCCCGGGCCACGGCGGGCTGCTCGACCGGATCGACGGCCTGCTCTTCGCCCTGCCGGCGGCGTACTACCTGTTGCACGTCCTCTCGATGCACTGATGGCCGTCGCTCGGCGCAGCGTGGCCCTGCTCGGGACGACCGGGTCAATCGGCGAGCAGACGCTCGACGTGATGCGCCTCGAGCCCGAGCGCTTCGAGCTCGTGGCGATCGCCGGCGGTGAGCGCCTCGAGCGGCTCGCCGAGATCGCCAAGGAGTTCGGCGTCACCCGGGTCGGGGTGCGCACCGACGCGCACCGCGCGCGCCTGGCCGGGCTCGTGGACGCGCGGGTCGAGATCGTGGTGGGCGACGCCGGCCTCGAGGCGCTGGCCGGCTCGGCCGACGTGGTGGTGAACGCCGTGCTCGGCTTCGCGGGCCTGCCGGTCACCCTGGGGGCGCTGAGGGCCGGCAAGCGCCTCGCCCTCGCGAACAAAGAGTCGCTGGTCGCGGCGGCGCCCCTCGTCGAGGCGGTCCGCTCCACCCCCGGGGCCGAGCTCTGGCCCGTCGACTCCGAGCACTGCGCGATCCACCAGTGCCTCGGGGGCGCCGCGGCGACCCCCGGCCACCCCGACGTGCGACGCCTCCTCATCACCGGCTCGGGCGGCCCGTTCCGCGACCGGGACCGCTCGACGCTCGCGCGGGTCACCCGCGACGAGGCCCTGGCCCACCCCACCTGGCGCATGGGCGAGAAGATCACCGTCGACTCCTCGACGCTCATGAACAAGGGTCTCGAGGTCCTCGAGGCGAGCGCCCTGTTCGGCGTGGAGGCTGAGCGGATCGAGGTCGTGATCAACCCCCAGTCCGTCGTGCACTCGATGGTCGAGTACGTCGACGGCTCGGTGCTGGCCCAGCTCTCGCGGCCCGACATGCGCCTGGCGATCGCCTACTGCCTCGGCGCGCCCGAGCGACTCGACCACGCCTTTGGTGCGATCGACTTCGCGGCGGGGCTCACGCTGACCTTCGAGGCGCCCGACCGCGCCGCCTTCCCGGCCCTCGACCTGGCCTACGACGCGGCCCGTCGCGGCGGGGTCGCCCCGGCGTGGCTGAACGCGGCGAACGAGGTCGCCGTCGAGGCCTTCCTCGCGGGGCGGCTCGCCTGGGTCGACATCGTGCGCGTCGTCGCCGCGGCGATGGAGCGCTGCCCCGGCGGGCCGCTCACCACCCTCGAGGAGCTGCTCGGCCACGACGCGGCCGCCCGCGCCACGGCGACCGCTAGCCTCCCCGGATGACCCCGCCGGCCCCCGCGGCGCCGAGCGCGACGCCCACCGAGGAGC
Organism: Actinobacteria bacterium 21-73-9; assembly: GCA_002255565.1. GTDB lineage: Bacteria > Actinomycetota > Acidimicrobiia > Acidimicrobiales > RAAP-2 > RAAP-2. The sequence goes on along the minus strand of NCBE01000046.1, from coordinate 6,300 downwards.
GCCTCTCGCCGCTCGTCTTCGGCGCGATCGTCGTCGCGGTCGTCGCGGCGCTCGTGGCGACGGTGGGCTGGGCCCTCCCGGTGGTGATCCTGGCCGTGCTGTTCATGGTCATGTTCCACGAGTTCGGCCACTACATCACGGCCAAGCGGGCCGGGCTGCTCGTGACGGACTTCTTCGTGGGCTTCGGGCCGATCGTCTGGTCGACGAGGGTCGGCGAGACGCGCTACGGCGTGCGGGCCATCCCGCTGGGCGGCTTCGTGAAGGTCCCGGGGATGACCTGGAGCGACCCGGTCGACCCGGCGATCGAGCCGCGCACCTACCGCCAGGCCCCCTACCCCAAGCGGGTGCTCTTCGCGGCCGCGGGCTCGCTCATGCACGGGGTCTTGGCCCTCGTGATCGCCTGGGCGTCGCTCGCCTTCGTCGGGGTGCCCTCGGCGAGCCACGTGGGGGTGACGGCCCTCAGCACGTTCCAGGGCCAGCGCGAGACGCCGGCCCAGCGGGCCGGCCTGCGGGTGGGGGACCGGATCGTCTCGATCGACGGGCACGCGATCAGCGACGCGACGACCCTCGCGCGGCTCATCCACGCCAGCGTGGGCGTGCCCCTCACCCTCGTCGTGGAGCGCGGCGGTCAGCGCCTCACCCTGCACGCCACCCCGGTCAACGGCCAGAACGTCGAGGTGAACGGTCAGCCCCTCGACACCTCCGCCCGGCCCGAGGGGTTCTTGGGGATCGAGGTGGGCCCGCTCAGCGTGCGCGACTCGGTCCTCGGGGCGGTGCCCCACGCCGCGAGCGAGCTCGGCTCGATCGTCGTGGCCTCGGTCAAGGGTCTCGCCCACGTCTTCACCCCGCACGAGTTCGCGAGCCTCTACCACCAGGTCACCTCGGCCTCGGCGGCCCAGAACCGCCAGAACCAGCTCAACCGGCCCGAGTCGATCGTGGGCGTGGTGCGCATCGCGGTCCAGGGGGCCCAGTACGGGGTGGGCACGATGCTCACGATCCTCATGGCCGTGAACGTCTTCGTGGGGGTCTTCAACCTCTTCCCGATGCTGCCCCTGGACGGCGGCTACATCGCGATCGCCACCTACGAGCGGCTGCGCTCGAGGCGGGGCCGGCCCCCCCACCACGCCGACGTGAACCGGCTCCTGCCGGTGATCTACGCCTTCGTGGCCGTGCTCGGGGTCCTGTTCGCGGCCACCTTGTACCTCGACATCGTCCACCCCATCGCCAACCCCTTCGGCTAGGGGGATCGACCCCGCGTCGGCCACGGCAGAATGGGGGTGTGGACGTGACCTCGAGCCCCCTCAGCCCGCGCCGGCCGACCCGCCAGATCCGCGTCGGCTCGGTGCCCGTCGGGGGCGGGGCGCCGATCTCGGTCCAGTCGATGACCACGACCAAGACCGCCGACGTCGAGGGCACCCTCCAGCAGGTCTACGCCCTCGCGGCCAACGGCGCCGACATCGTGCGCTGCACCTGCAACGATCGCGCCGCCGCCGAGGGGCTCGCCCAGATCGTGCCGCGCTCGCCGGTGCCGATCGTCGCCGACATCCACTTCCACGTCGAGATGGCCCTGGCGGCCCTCGAGGCCGGCGTGCACGGGCTGCGGCTCAACCCGGGCAACCTGCGCAAGCCCGAGGAGATCAAGCGGGTGGCGCGCGAGGCGAAGGACCGCGGCGTGCCGATCCGCATCGGGGTGAACGCCGGATCGCTGCACCCGGAGATCTACGAGCGCTTCGGCGGGGCCACCCCCGAGGCCCTGGTCGAGTCGGCCCGCCTCGAGCTCGCCTACTTCGAAGAGGTCGGCTTCGACGACGTCAAGATCTCGGTGAAGGCCTCCTCGGTCGCCACGATGATCGCCGCCTACCGGCTCGCCTCGGAGACCTTCGAGCACCCGCTGCACCTCGGGGTGACCGAGGCGGGACCCCTGCCCGGTGGGCTGCTCAAGGCCACCGCGGGGATCGCCACGCTGCTCGCCGAGGGCATCGGCGACACCCTGCGCTACTCGCTCACCGCCGACCCGGTCGAGGAGGCTCGCGCCGGACGCCAGCTCCTCGAGTCGCTGGGCCTGCGCGAGCGCAAGGGACTCGACCTGATCGCCTGCCCGAGCTGCGGTCGGGCCGAGATCGACGTGATCGACGTCGCCACCCGGGCCCAGGCGGCGCTCGCCGAGCTCAACGTCCCCCTGCAGGTGGCGGTGATGGGCTGTGTCGTGAACGGACCCGGCGAGGCCCGCCACGCCGACCTCGGCATCGCCGCCGGGCGTCGCCGGGGGCACCTGTTCATCCGGGGCCAGATCGTGCGGGTCGTCCCCGAGGACGAGATGGTCGACGCGCTCGTCGACGAGGCGCGCCGCATCGCCGACGAGGGCGTCGAGGCGCGCCTCGCGGCGCGCGACGACGGGGCCGAGGCCGCCGCCGCGGCCGATCGGGCCGACCTGCTCGACGCCAAGGGCGCCGACGCCAACCAGGCCGGTGCGCGCATCGAGAGGATCCGGGCCCGGATCGAACACGAGTAGCCTCGTGCGAACCCGCTAGAGGAGGGACGTGGCCCCGAGCGCCCTGACATCGCCCGACGAGGACTTCCCCCGCTGGTACCAAGACGTCGTCGCCAAAGCCGAGATGGCCGACAACGGGCCGGTGCGCGGCACGATGGTCATCCGCCCCTACGGCTACGCGATCTGGGAACGGATGCAGGCCGAGATGGACTGGCGCATCAAGCGCGCCGGGGCCCAGAACGCCTACTTCCCGATCTTCATCCCCGAGTCGTACTTCGCGCGCGAGGCCGAGCACGTCGAGGGGTTCAGTCCCGAGCTCGCGGTCGTGACCCACGCCGGCGGGGAGGACCTCACCGAGCCGATCGTCGTGCGCCCCACGAGCGAGACGGTGATCGGGGAGTTCATGGCCAAGTGGATCCAGAGCTACCGGGACCTGCCCCTCGCGCTCAACCAGTGGGCCAACGTGGTGCGCTGGGAGCTGCGTCCGCGGCTCTTCCTGCGCAGCACCGAGTTCCTCTGGCAGGAGGGCCACACGGCCCACGCCAGCTACGACGACGCCCACGCCTACGCCCTCACGATCCACCACGACGTCTACGACGAGTTCCTGCGCGAGGTGGTGGCCGCGCCGACCTTCCTCGGGATCAAGCCCCCGAGCGAGCGCTTCGCCGGGGCCGTGAACTCGCTCACCGGCGAGGGGATGATGCGCGACGGCAAGGCCCTCCAGATGGTCACGACCCACGAGCTCGGCCAGAACTTCTCGCGGGTCTTCGACATCGTCTTCCAGACCGAGGCCGGGGGTTCGGACCTGTGCTTCACGACCTCCTGGGGCGCCTCGACCCGACTGGTCGGCGGGCTGGTGATGATGCACGGCGACGAGAACGGCCTCGTCGTGCCGCCCCGTCTCGCGCCGATCCAGGCCGTGGTGCTGTGCGTGCGCGACGACGCGGCCCTCCTCGAGGCGGCCGGGCGCCTGGGCGACGCGCTGGCTCGCTCGGGCGTGCGCGTCGAGCTCGACCGGGGCCGGGCGAGCTTCGGCCGGCGGGTCACCGACTGGGAGATCAAGGGCGTGCCCGTGCGCGTCGAGATCGGCCCGCGCGACCTCGAGGCCGGCCAGGCCACGCTGGTGCGCCGCGACACCGGCGAGAAGGAGGCCGTCACCCTCGAGGCCGTGCCGGCCCGGGTGGCCGCCCTGCTCGAGGAGGTGCAGCACTCGCTCTTCGAGCGGGCCCGCCGGTTCCGCGACGAGCGCACCGTCGAGGTCGGAAGCGTCGACGAGGCCGCCGAGGCCGCTCAGGAGGGCTTCGCCCGCCTGGGCTGGTCGCTCGTCAACGGCGAGGGCGAGGCCCGACTGCGCGAGGCGGCCATCACGGTGCGCTGCCTGCAGCGCGCCGACGGCTCGGTGCCCGAGAGCGCCGACGAGGAGGGCCTCGTCTGCATCGTGGGCAAGTCCTACTGAGCGACGGGCCCGAGGGCCCCGGGGGCTCGGGGCGGTTGTGGGAAACCGCCCCGACTGCTATCCTCTTCGTGACAGTCCGCCCAGGACGTATGGACTCGTTTAAGCGCGGGCCTTGGGCCCGCGCTTTTTAGCGTCCGCGCCGGGGCGGAGAGAGGACGTGGAGGTGGCTATGGAGTGGCAGGCGGCGCTGGGTCCCGTGCTGTCCCCGCTCGGTCTCGACCTCTACGACGTCGAGTTGACGGCCGGGACGCTGAACGTCGTGGTCTCGCGCGCCGGCGGGGTCGACCTCGACGCCCTGACCGAGGCGAGCCGGGCCGTGTCGGCCTGGCTCGACGCCCACGACCCGATCGAGGGGCGCTACACGCTGGACGTCTCGAGCCCGGGGCTCGAGCGGCGTCTGCGCACCCCCGAGCACTTCGCCGGTGCGCTCGGGGAGCGGGTCACCCTGCGCGAGCGGCGCGAGGGTCAGGCAACGCGCCGCCTCGAGGGGACCCTGGTCGCCTGCGACGCGACGAGCGTGACGATCGAAGACGCGAACGAGGGGCCGACCCGGGTCGAGCTGGCGGGGGTGGAGCGCGCCCGCACCGTCTTTCAGTGGGGGGCCGACCAGGTGGCGACGGGCCGGACCCGCGCGACGACGAGCAAGAAAGGCTAGCTATGGCGAACTTCGAATTCCTCGAGGCCCTGGGACAGATCGCCCGAGACCAGAACATCGACGAGGGCGAGCTCCTCGTCGCGCTCGCCAACGCCCTCCTCGCGGCCTACAAGCGCCGGCCCGACTCGGCTGAGGACGCCGAGGTCGAGATCAACCCCGAGACGGGCGAGATCAAGGTCTGGGGCCTCGAGCTCGACCTCGACGGCAACGTCGTGCGCGAGTGGGACGCCACGCCCGACGACTTCGGGCGCATCGCGGCCCAGACGGCCAAGCAGGTCCTCCTGCAGCTGATCCGCGACATCCAGCGGCGCCAGATGTACGAGGAGTTCGCCAACCGCGAGGGCGACATCGTCTCGGGCACCGTCCAGCAGAACGACAACCGCTACACGCTGCTCGACCTCGGGCGCGTCGAGGCCCTGCTGCCCCAGGCCGAGCAGATCGCCTTCGAGCGCTACGAGCACGGCGCGCGGATCAAGGTCTACATCGTCGAGGTCCGCAAGACCAACAAGGGCCCCCAGATCGTCGTCTCGCGCACCCATCCGGCGCTCGTGGCGAAGCTGTTCGAGATCGAGGTGCCCGAGATCGCCAACGGCATCGTCGAGATCAAGGCCATCGCCCGCGAGCCCGGTCACCGCACGAAGATCGCCGTCGCCTCCAACGACCCGATGATCGACCCGGTCGGCGCGTGCGTCGGCGCCCGGGGCAGCCGGGTGCGCAACATCACCAACGAGCTGCGCAGCGAGCGCATCGACGTGGTGCCCTACAGCGACGACCCGGTCGAGTTCATCCAGGCGGCGCTCGCCCCGGCTCGGGTGCGCGAGGTGCGCCTCGACGAGGAGGAGGGCATCGCCACGGTCATCGTCCACGAGCAGCAGCTCTCCCTCGCCATCGGCAAGGAGGGCCAGAACGCCCGCCTGGCGGCCCGGTTGACGGGCTGGCGGGTCGACATCCGCTCCGAGAACGAGGAGGCGGACGAGGTCCCGGCCGAGACCTGGGCGCCGGCCGAGTCGCCCGCCGAGGCCGGGGCCGAGGTCGAAGCGGAGGCGGAGCCGGTGGCGGCGGGGGCGCCCGCGTCCGACGGGGTCGCCGAGCCCGCCCCGAGCGTGGAGGGGGAGGCATAACCCCCACGCGGACCTGCGTCGTGTGCCGGACCCGGCGTGAGGACCACGCGCTGGTCCGGGTGGGTCGCCGGCCCGACGGGACCTGGTACCGCGGCCGCGGTCCGGGACGGGGGGCCTGGTGCTGCCGAGACTGCGCGCCGGGGCTGAGCGAGCGGGCGCTGGCCCGCGCGCTGCGTGGCGGCCCCGCGGGGCTCGACGTCGCGGCCGCGGCGCGACTCATCGGGGAATCGGCCGCGGTTGTGGAAGAATAGGACACTGTGCCCGCGCGGGCGGGACGAGTAAGGGATTGTTTTGGCGCCGAAGAAGATACGAGTGCACGAGCTCGCCAAGGAGCTCGGCCTGACGAGCAAGGAGCTGCTCGGCCTGGCCGCGGCGTTGGGTATCGGCGCCTCGAGCCCCTCGGCGTCCATCGAGGACGCCCAGGCCGACCGGATCCGACGGCGCGCCGACGCCGAGGGGCTGCGCCGCGAGGCCGCCCCCGAGGCCAAGCCGGTCAAGCCGGCTCGCACGTCCAAGGCCCCGGCCGCCCCCGCGGCCCCCGCCCCGGCCGTCCCGGCGGCTCCCGCCCCGACCCCGG
>NCBE01000045.1 GCA_002255565.1 Actinobacteria bacterium 21-73-9 | reverse complement strand
GGCCTGGCCTACAACTACCTGCCCTTCACCGCGCTGCCGCTGTACGTGGCGCTCGAGCGGATCGACCGGCGGGTCCTCGAGGCCGCCTACGACCTCTACGCGTCGCGTCGCGAGGCCTTCATGCGCGTCATCTTGCCGCTGAGCGTCCCGGGCATCTTCGCGGCGTTCCTGCTGACCTTCATCCCCGCGTTCGGCGACTACGTCAACCAGCAGATCCTGGGCGGCACCTCGAGCACGATGATCGGCACCGTCATCCAGAACACCTTCCTCGTGACGGGTGACTACGCCGCCGGCTCGGCGCTGTCGGTCGTGGTGCTCGTGATCTCCCTGATCGGGATCTGGCTGTACTCGCGGGTCCTGGGGTCGCGCTCGATCGAGGAGTACCTGTGAGCGTGATCACCGAGGGCGTGTCACCGGCCGGTGAGCGTCCGCTCGACCCGGTGGTGCCGGCGGCCAGGCGCCCCCACCACTGGGGGCGCCTGGCCCTGCCCACGTACTCGTGGCTGGTGATCGCCTACCTGGTGTTCCCCATCGTCGTGATGTTCATCTACAGCTTCAACAAGTCGGTGGGCGGCGTGCCCCAGGTGAGCTTCTCGTGGAACGGCTTCACGACCCTGTGGTACCGGACGTGGAACGACGCGCCCGGGCTCACCTCGGCGTTCTGGCTGTCGATCCGTCTGGCGCTGATCGCGACCGCCATCTCGACGGTCCTGGGCACGCTGCTCGCCATGGCCCTGGTGCGCTACCGGCCGAGGCAGTTCCACGGCAAGGGTGTCATCGAGCAGATCCTGTTCGTCAACATCGCGGCGCCGGAGATCGTGATGGGCGCCTCGCTGCTGGGGCTGTTCGTGACCTTCAACATCGGGCGCGGCTTCGTGACCCTGGTGCTGGCGCACGTGATGTTCTGCATCGCGTACGTGGCGGTGACGGTGAGGGCGCGGCTCACGGGCTTCGACCGCTCCTTGGAGGAGGCGGCCTACGACCTCGGTGCGGGGCCGTTCACCACCTTCCGACGCGTGACGCTGCCGATGATCATGCCCGGGGTCCTGGCGGGCGCGCTGATGGCGTTCGCCCTCTCCATCGACGACTTCGTCACCTCGAACTTCGTGAGCGGCACCAGTTCACCCTTCCCGGTGCTGATCTACGCCTCGACGCGCGTGGGGATCCCGCCCCAGGTCTTCGTGTTCGGCAGCGTCATCTTCGCGGTGGGCATCGCCCTGGCGCTGTCGAGCCTGGCGATCGGGCGCAAGCGCCCCTGAGCGCCGGGCGCGCCCCGGGGCGTCGAGGCGGGGCCTCGGTCGTCTCGTCGTCGGGGCGCCCGGATTCGAACCGGGGACCTCGTGCTCCCAAAGCACGCGCGCTAACCAAGCTGCGCTACGCCCCGCGCACGCCGACGCTACTACGGCCGCTCCCTGGTCGACCGGGTTCTCGGCCCGGTAGTACGGTCGCGGCGCAGACGGCGGCGGCGTGAGGAGAGGTGATGGCGACGAGGTACGAGTGGATCGTGGACGCCCTGGCCGAGACGTGGGGGTCGATCGAGATCGTCCTCGCCGACCGGCCGGCGGACATCTACGACGCACCGACGGCCTGTCCGGGCTGGAGCGTGCGCGACGTGCTCGCCCACCTCGTGGGCTTCGAGCGGATGCTCCAGGGTGAGGCCCTCCCCGAGCACGAGGGCGCGTACCCCGACTACGTGAGGAACGCCGTCGGTGAGATCAACGAGGCGGTCGTGGCCGACTGGCGCCGCCGTCCCCTCGAGGAGCTGCGCGAGGCCTTCACGGTGACGACCGCCGGCTCGCTCGCGCGTCTGCGCGGCCTCTCGGACGAGGAGTGGGAGAGGGTGGGCTGGAGCCCCGAGGGTGAGCGACCGTACCATCGCTTCATGGAGACCCGCGTGCTGGACAGCTGGATTCACCTCGGTGACGTGCGCGACGCCCTCGGTCTCGAGGGCGACGATCACGGTCCGGGCGAGGCGGTCGTCCTCGGCCGCCTCGGCGCCGCGCTGCCCTTCGTGCTCGGCCGGCGCACCGCGGCCCCCGAGGGCACGCGCGTCGCGGTCGAGCTGCACGGTGAGCGCGCCGCGCGCTACGTGGTTGGGGTCGACGGCGGTCGGGGGGTGGCGCTCGCGCCCGAGGAGAGCGCCGCAAACGAGCTCGTCACCTCCACGGCGCTCTTCTGGCGCCGGGCGGCCGGGCGGGTCGACGCGTCGCACCTCCTCGAGAACCCGCAGACCTCCGTGCGCGGGGACGCCGCCCTGGTGAGCGGCCTCGTCGAGGGCCTCGTCGTCATGATCTAGCCCGTGGCGAGCCGGTAGGCTGGGCGCTCCTATGCAGGCCACCGCCACCCCACTCGAGAACCACCACGTCAAGCTGTCGGTCGAGGTCGACGAGGGGGAGATGGAGGCGGCCCTCGACGACGCCGCGCGCAAGCTCTCGCGTCAGGTCTCGATCAAGGGCTTCCGCAAGGGCAAGGTACCGAAGAACGTCCTCATCGCCCACCTCGGGGGCGTCCAGGGACTCCGCTCGGAGGCCATCCGCGAGTCACTGCCCGACTTCTACGCCCGGGCCGTCTCCGAGACGCTCATCGACCCGATCGCCCAGCCCGACATCACCATCACGGCCGGTGAGGCGGAGGGGCCCCTCGCCTTCGAGGCCGACGTCGAGGTCCGTCCCGAGATCGAGATCGCCGGCCACCGCGACCTGCGCGTGACCATCCCCTCGCCGGTCGTGACCGACGAGGAGGTCGACGCCCAGATCGACCGGCTGCGCGAGACCGACGCCGTCTTGAGGGACGTCGAGCGCCCCATCGTCACCGGCGACCTCGTGACGATGGACGTCGCCATCGCCCCGGTGGGCGACGAGGGGGGCGAGCCCCTCGTGATGCGCGACTACATGTACACCGTGGGCTCGGGGTCGCTCACCGACGGGGTGGACGAGCTCATCCCGGGACTGCGCGCGGGCGAGGACCTCACGGTGAACGGGCCGCTCGGGCCCTCCCAGGTGGCGACCTACACGATGAACCTCAAGCAGGTCCACGAGCGCGAGCTGCCCGAGGTGAGCGACGAGTGGGTGGCCGAGAACACCGAGTGGTCGACCGGGGCCGAGATGCGCGACGCCATCGTCGAGCAGATGCGCCGCCGGCGCGTCGTCGAGGCCCAGCTCTCCCAGCGCGACGCGACCCTCATCGCCCTCTCGGACCTGGTGCCCGAGGACGTCGTCCCCGACGCCCTCGTCGAGGACGAGACCGGCTCGCGGCTCCACGACCTGAGCCACCGCCTCGAGCAGCAGAACCTCACCCTCGAGTCGTTCCTCCAGATGACCGGCCAGGACCCCGAGCAGCTGCTCGAGGCGCTGCGCGCCGACGCCCGTCGCGCGGTCCGGGTCGACCTGGGGCTGCGCGCCGTCGTCCGCGCCGAGGGACTCGAGCCCACCGACGAGGAGGTCGAGGCGGAACTGGCCTCGACGGCCGAGGCGATGGGCGCGACGGCCGAGGCCCTGGGCCAGAACCTGCGCGAGACCGGCCGGGTCGTGGCCTTCCGCGCCGAGGTCGCCAAGATGAAGGCGTCGCGCTGGCTCACCGAGCACGTGACCTACGTCGACCCCAACGGGGTGGAGGTGGACCGGGCGCTGCTCGCCTCGGACCAGGCCGCCGACGGCGACGCCTAAGGTGGTGGCGTGAACGACGCCCACCGCGCCCAGAACTACCTCGTCCCGACGGTCGTCGAGTCGTCGAACCGCGGCGAGCGGGCCTACGACCTCTACAGTCGGCTGCTGCGCGAGCGGATCATCTTCCTCGGCACGCCGATCGACGACACGATCGCCAACTTGATCTGCGCCCAGCTGCTGTTCCTCGAGTCCGAGGACCCCGACAAGGACATCAACCTCTACATCAACTCCCCGGGCGGCGACATCACCGGCCTGCTCGCGGTCTACGACACGATGAAGTACATCAAGCCCGCCGTGTCGACCTTCTGCTTCGGCCAGGCCGCCTCGGCCGCCGCGGTGCTGCTGGCGGCGGGCGCCAAGGGCAAGCGCTACGCCCTGCCCCACGCGCGCATCCTCCTGCACCAGCCCTGGGGCGGGGTGGGGGGCCAGGCCTCGGACATCGAGATCCAGGCCCGCGAGATCCTGCGGATGAAGGACATGCTCAACGACATGCTGGCCGCCGACACCGGCCAGTCGGTCGAGCGCATCGCCAAAGACACCGACCGCGACTTCATCATCGGGGCCGCCGAGGCCGTCGAATACGGCCTGATCGACGAGGTCATCACCACCCGGCCGTAGGTTCCCGATTCGGCGGGGGCCGCCCCGTAGGATGGGGCGGCGGTCCGTGTCGGAGGTAGGCGTGGCGAAGTTCGGAGAGGGCAGCGACCTCATCAAGTGCAGTTTCTGCGCGAAGGGTCAAAAGCAGGTCAAGAAGTTGATCGCGGGCCCGAGCGTCTACATCTGCGACGAGTGCATCGACCTGTGCAACGACATCATCGCCGACGAGTTCGGTGACCGGCCGGAGTTCGTCCTCGACGAGCTGCCCACCCCCCGGGAGGTCTCGGCCTTCCTCGATGAGTTCGTGATCGGCCAGGCCGAGGCCAAGAAGATCCTCGCCGTCGCGGTCTACAACCACTACAAGCGGATCCAGACCGGGCCCCTGCACGACGACGACGTCGAGGTCGCCAAGTCGAACGTGCTGCTCCTCGGCCCGACCGGCTGCGGCAAGACCTTCCTCGCCCAGACCCTCGCCCGGATGCTCAACGTGCCCTTCGCCATCGCCGACGCCACGGCGCTCACCGAGGCCGGCTACGTGGGCGAGGACGTCGAGAACATCCTGTTGAAGCTGCTCGCGGCGGCCGACTTCGACGTCAAGCGGGCCGAGCGGGGCATCATCTACATCGACGAGATCGACAAGATCGCCCGCAAGGCCGAGAACCCCTCGATCACCCGGGACGTCTCGGGCGAGGGCGTCCAGCAGGCCCTGCTCAAGATCCTCGAGGGCACGGTGGCGAGCGTCCCGCCCCAGGGCGGGCGCAAGCACCCCCACCAGGAGTTCATCTCGATCGACACCTCGAACATCCTGTTCATCTGCGGTGGGGCCTTCGCCGGGCTCGAGACGATCATCGAGCGACGCCTCGGCAAGCGCTCGATGGGCTTCAACCAGCCCGTCGAGACCCGTCGCTCGGGTGACCTCGAGCTCTTCCGCCACGTCCTGCCCGAGGACCTCGTGCGCTTCGGTCTGATCCCGGAGTTCATCGGGCGCCTGCCGATCATCGGCTCGGTCCAGCAGCTCGACCGCGAGATGCTCATCCAGGTCCTGACCGAGCCGAAGAACTCCCTCGTCAAGCAGTTCCAGCAGGTCCTCGCGATGGACGGGGTCGAGCTCGTCATCGAGGACGACGCCCTCGAGTCGATCGCCGACCTCGCGCTCGAGCGCGGCACCGGCGCGCGCGGCCTGCGCTCGATCCTCGAGCACGTCCTGCTCGAACCGATGTACGACGTGCCCGGCCGCACCGACGTCGTGCGCTGCGTCGTGACCAAGGACACCGTCACCGAGGGCGAGCTGCCCGTGTACGAGACGCGAAAGGCGACGCGGGCCCGTCGGGCGAGCTAGGGCGTGCGCTTCGCGACCTACGACGAGGCGCTCGCCTGGCTCGAGTCGCACGTCGACCTCGAACGCGTCGCGGGAGCCCACCGGACCCCCAGCCTCGAGCCGACGCGCGCGGCCCTGGCGGCCCTGGCCGACCCGCAGCGGGACTACCCGAGCGTCCACGTCACCGGCACCAACGGCAAGGGGACGACGACGACCCTGACCAGCGCCCTCTTGATGGGGGCCGGCCTGCGCGTGGGCACCTACACCAGCCCGGACCTGCACGCGGTCAACGAGCGCGTCGCGGTGGACGGCCGGCCGATCGCCGACGAGGACCTGGTCGGCCTGCTCGAGCGCCTGAGCGACGTCGAGTCCGCCCTGGGGCTCACCCTGTCGCGCTTCGAGCTGCTGACGGTGGCGGCCCTCCTGCACTTCTCCGACGAGGGGGTCGACGTGGCCGTCGTCGAGGTCGGGATGGGCGGCACCTGGGACGCGACCAACGTCATCGACTCCTCGGTCGCGGTGCTCACCAACGTCGACCTGGACCACACGGAGGTCCTCGGCCCGACCGTCGCGGCAATCGCGACGGACAAGGTGGGCATCTTCCGCCCCGACGCCGTGGCCATCGTCGCCACGACCGACCTGGAGGTGGTGGCCATCGCGGCGGCCCGGGCCCGGGCCGTCGGCGCCACGCTGTGGCGCCTCGACGAGACCTTCGAGCTCGTCGACAACGAGCTCGCGGTCGGCGGACGCGCGCTCACGGTGCGCACGCCCTACGCGACCTACGAGGAGGTGCTCCTCTCGCTGCACGGGATCCACCAGGGTGTGAACGCGGCCACGGCCATCGTCGCCGCTGAGGCCTTCCTCGGGCGCGCGCTCGGCGACGAGGTCGTCACGACGACCCTGGCCGGCGTCTCGATGCCCGGGCGGCTCGAGGTGCTCTCGCGCGACCCGCTCATCGTGGTCGACGGGGCCCACAACCCGGCGGGCACGCGCGCGCTCGCCGCGGCGCTCGACGGCGCGTTCGATATCACCGGCGAGCGGCGGTGCGTGCTCGGCGTGCTCCGTGGCCGCGACCTCGACGACACGGTGCGGCCCCTCATCGGTGCGGGCTTCGTCGAGTTCCACGTGTGCGCCCCGCGTTCGCCGCGCGCGGTGGCGCCCGGTGAGCTCGCGGCGGTGCTGCGTCGACACGGCGCGGTCGCCTACGAGCACCCCAGCTCGAAGAGCGCCCTCGCGCACGCGCGCGAGCACTCGAGCGACGAGGACCTCATCGTGGTGTGCGGGAGCCTCTACCTCGTCGCCGAGGTCCGCGGTGAACTGCTGCACGTCGCCGACCGTCACCGTCGCTGACCCTGTTAGAGTTCGCCGGATGTCTCGCACCCTGGTCATCGTGAAGCCCGACGGCGTCGAGCGTGGACTGGTGGGGACGATCCTCGCCCGCCTCGAGGCGCGCGGGCTCACCCTGGCCGCGGCCGAGCTGCGCACCATCGACGCCGCGACGGCCGAGGCCCACTACGCCGAGCACCGCGGCAAGCCCTTCTACGAGCGCCTGGTGGCCTTCATCACTCGGGGTCCGGCGATGGTGTGTGTCGTCGAGGGCTCGGAGGAGACCTGGCGGCTGGTGCGCACCATGATGGGGGCGACCAACCCGGCCGACGCCCTCCCGGGCACCATCCGCGGCGACCTCGCCACCGAGATGGGGGAGAACCTGATCCACGGCTCGGACTCCGAGGAGTCGGCCCGGCGTGAGGTCGCACTCTTCTTTCCCCACCTGGCCTAGCGCGTCGCACTGGTTGGCCCGCGGCGCGATGGCCTAGCCTGGTGGGGGTGTCGCGGCGAAGAGGTTGTCCATGGTAGATAGTCGATTCTCAGTGTTGGGCCGTGACATGGCCGTCGACCTGGGCACTGCGAACACGCTGGTCTACGTCCGCGGTCGCGGGATCATCCTGAACGAGCCGTCGGTGGTGGCGGTCGACGTGAAGGACGGCAAGCCCCTCGCGGTAGGCGCCGAGGCCAAGCGGATGATCGGGCGCACCCCGAGCAACATCCAGGCGATCCGCCCCCTCAAGGACGGCGTCATCGCGGACTTCGAGATCTGCGAGAAGATGCTGCGCTACTTCATCCACCGGGTCCACCAGCGCCGCTTCGCCAAGCCCCGGATGGTCATCTGCGTGCCGTCGGGCATCACCGGCGTCGAGCAGCGCGCGGTCATGGAGGCGGCCGAGTTCGCCGGAGCCCGCAAGGCCTACATCATCGAAGAGCCGATGGCCGCGGCGATCGGCGCGGGCCTGCCGATCCACGAGCCGACCGGCAACATGGTCGTCGACATCGGTGGCGGCACGACCGAGGTCGCGGTGATCTCGCTCGGGGGCATCGTGACGAGCCAGTCGATCCGCGTCGGCGGCGACGAGCTCGACGAGGCGCTCGTGGCCTTCGTGAAGAAGGAGTTCCAGCTGGCCCTCGGTGAGCGCACCGCCGAGGAGATCAAGATGCAGTTGGGCTCGGCCTTCCCGCTCGAGGAGGAGCTGCGCGCCGAGATTCGCGGCCGTGACCTGGTGACGGGCCTGCCCAAGACGGTCGTCATCTCCACCGAGCAGATCCGCCAGGCGATCGAGGAGCCGGTCCAGGCCATCGTCGACGCCGTGAAGATCACCCTCGACCGCACGCCGCCGGAGCTCTCGGCCGACCTCATGGAGCAGGGGATCGTCCTGACCGGTGGCGGGGCGCTGCTCGCCGGGCTCGCCGCGCGCCTCGAGTACGAGACGAACATGCCCATCATCGTCGCCAACGACCCGCTGAACTGTGTGGCGCTCGGCAGCGGGATGTGCCTCGAGGAGCTCGAGGCCTTCTCCCGGATGCTCAAGACCAGCCCGTCGCGTTAAGGCGTGGCCACCGATCGCTCGCGTCGGCGCACGCTGACCCTCTCGGTCGCGGCGCTGCTGACCCTGGTCATCCTCTACCTCACGACGGGCGTGGGGTCGGGGCTGCGCGGCGCCGCGAACCTCATCGTGACCCCCTTCAGCTGGGCGGTCAACGGCATCGCCCGGCCGATCGGGCACTTCCTCGCCGGCACCGTCAACTATTCCGACGTCGTCGCCCAGAACCACAAGCTGCGCTACGAGCTGGGCCGCGCCCAGCTCAAGGCCAACGAGGCCTGGGCCTTCGAGCGCCAGCTCACGGAGCTGACCAGCGCGCTGCACGTCCCCTTCGTAGGCTCGATCCCCATGGTGACAGCCCAGGTCACCCAGGACGCGCCGACCAACTTCTCGGCGACGATCGGCATCTCCCAGGGCCGCGACGCGGGGGTCCTGGTGGGGATGCCCGTGGTCGCCAACGGCGGGCTCATCGGGCGGGTCGTCGCCACCACCCCCCGCGGGGCGACCGTCGACCTGATCACCGACCCGTCGTCGATCGTGGGGGGAGTGCTCGCGCACGGGTCGACCCACGTGCTCGTCTCCGGTCGGGGGATCGATAGCGGGCTCTCGGCGACCTCGGTGCCGCTCTCGAGCGGCGCCTCGCCGGGCGAGCAGGTGGTGACCGACGGCTTGCGCGGCGGGCTCTTGCCCCCGGGCATCCCGATCGCCACGGTGAAGGACGTGACCCTCACCCCGGGCGCGGCGAGCTACAACCTCGTCCTGCAGCCCGACGCCGACCTGCGCCAGCTCGCCTACGTGGACGTCGTCTTGTGGGAGCCCACCCCGTGAGGCGTGTGGTGGTGCCGGTGACGCTCGTCACCCTCGTCCTCGTCGCGGTCCAGCTCGACGTCTTCTCGTCCCTGCGCTTCGCCGGGGCCGTGGTGATGATCATCTGGCTCTGGCCGTTCTGCGTCGGGCTCACGGGCGCCACGTCGCTCGCGCTCTACAGCGCCACGCTGTCGGGCGTCTTTTTCGACACGCACTCGCCGACGCCCTTCGGCCTCGCGCTCGTGGTGGCGCTCGTGCTGGCGTGGTTCGCCTCGCGACTCGGCCGCGAGGGGATCGGCGACCTCGACTCGGCGGCGTGGTGGGTCACCCCGGTGCTCGCCGCGGTCGCCGGCCTCGTCGCCCCGCTGCTGTTCGTGGCGGCCGGCGTCGTCGCCCTGCACGGCTCGATGTGGCGCAACGGACTCGTCGCGGCGATGGTCGTGAACGCGGTCGCCTTCTTCGTGCTCGCCCGACCCGCGGCCCGGCTGGCCCGCTGGACGAGCGGACAGCGCGCGGTGCGCCGGTGACCCCCTCCTGGCGGGACCGGCCGACCGGGTCCTGGTTCTCCCGGCTGTGGCGGCCGTGGACCTCGCTGCACCCGAGGCGCGGACGTGGCCGGAGCATCAACGAGCCCAAGCCCGTGGGCATCCGTGACCTCGTCGCCGGGCCCGACGAGGTGGTGGCCCGTCCCGAGCGGCGCTGGACGGTCATCGGGGGCTTCTTCTTGGTGTTGCTGGTCGCCCTCGTGGTGCGGCTCTTCTTCCTCCAGGTCCTCGAGTACCGGTCCTCGGCCGCGACGGTCTACGCCAACTCCCTGCGCGTGACGACCATCCCCGCCGCCCGCGGCTCGATCCTCGACCGCGAGGGGACCCCGCTCGTCACCAACGTCACGACGACCCAGATCCGCCTGTCGCGGGCCGAGGCGGCCCTCCACCCCGCGATCAAGGGCACCCTCTCGTCCCTCACCGGGCTCAGCGTGAAGAAGATCAACGCCGCGCTCAACAACCAGCAGTACAGCCCGTACCAGCCGGCCCCGATCATGTACGACGCGCCCCCCGGCGAGGTCGAGTTCATCAAGCTCCACCCGAGCGAGTTCCCGGGGGTCACGGTGCTCAGCACCTCCCAGCGTGCCTACCCCCAGGGCGGCTCCACCGCGGCCCCGGTGCTCGGCTACGTCGGCCCGATCACCGGGGCCGAGCTCGCCGCCCACCCCAACCAGGGCTACCAAACCGACTCGGTGATCGGCAAGTCGGGGCTCGAGGCGTACTACGAGCAGTACCTGAGGGGCCACGACGGCACCCAGACGATCGAGGTCGACGCCAACAACCAGATCCTGGGCGCGATCAAGACGACCCCGCCCAGGGTCGGCGACACGGTGGTGACCAACATCGACCTCGGGCTGCAGCACGCGCTCGACGCCTACCTCAAGTACCAGATCCTCACCGACCGGCGCTCCATTGACCCCGTCTCGCACCTGCGGCCCCAGGCGCCCAACGGCGCCGCGGTGGTGCTCGACCCCAACACGGGGGCCGTGCTCGCGATGGCGAGCTACCCCAGCTACAACCTCAACGACTTCGTGAAGGGCCTCTCCAACGCCCAGTACTCCCAACTCATCAAGAAGGGCGCCTTCAACAACTTCGCCATCCAGGGCCTCTACACCCCGGGCTCGACGTTCAAGCTGCTCACCGCGACGACCGAGCTGCAGACGGGCATCATGTCCGCCTCCCACATCATCAACGACACCGGGACCTTCGTCGTGCCGGGGTGCCTCAACAAGACGAACCACGGGTGCCTCTTCCACGACGACGACAACTCGGCCGCGGGGCTGATCGACCTGCCGATGGCGATCACCGTCTCGTCGGACTACTACTTCTACAACCTCGGCTACCTCTTCTGGATCCACCAGAACCAGTACGGCCAGACCCCGATCCAGAACGTCGGCGCGCAGTACGGGCTCACCACGCTGACCAACGTCGACCTGCCCAACGAGGTCGCCGGGCGGATCGACTCGCCCGAGGTGCGCAAGCAGCTCCACGCCGCCGACCCCAAGGCCTTCCCGACGGTGACCTGGTACACCGGTGACAACATCGAGATGGCCTTCGGCCAGGGGACCACGGCGTTCACCCCGATCGCCCTGGCGAACGCCTACGCCACCTTCGCCAACGGCGGCACCCGCTACCAGCCCGAGGTCGCCGCCGCCATCGTCAACCCCCACGGCAAGGTGGTCGTGCGCTACCAGCCCCACGTTCTGGGCCACGTCCGCCTGCCCCCGGCCATCCGCACTCCGATCCTCCAGGGCTTCGAGGGCGTGATCAACAACCCGCGGGGGACCGGGTACTACCCGTTCCACCAGTACGCCAACTTCAACCTCTCGGCCTTCCCGGTGGCCGGCAAGACGGGGACGGCCTCGAACGCGCCCGGCCTCGAGCCCAACTCGCTCTTCGTGGGCTTCGGCCCGACGACCCACCCGCGCTACGTCGTGGTCTGCGTGATCGCCGAGGGCGGCTACGGCGCCGACGCGGCCGCCCCGGTCGTGGCGAAGACCTTCGACTACCTCGTCGCCCACCCCGTGGGCCCCGTCCACCTCTCGCCGGCGCTCTCGACGACCCCCTCGGCGCACCGGGCGTCGCGCTCGTCGGGGACCCCGTCGAAGGCCGGATAGCCGGGTCGAGGGCACTCGTGCACTAACCTGGTGGCGTAGGGCGCCCGCCCGACGGGCGCGAAGGACGTCACGGTGGCCGCCGGAGCCGCCACCGAACCGAGGACGACGTGGCAGAGCCCAGGACCAGCGAGAGCGTTAACCGGCCGGGCGCCATCCTCACGACGACCCAACGAACCCACCACAGTCCCCAGGCCGCCGAGCGCACCTCGCTCGCGGCACCCCGTCGGCGGTGCTCCGCGCCCGCCGC
>NCBE01000044.1 GCA_002255565.1 Actinobacteria bacterium 21-73-9 | reverse complement strand
CCCCCGATGAGGGGCTCGACGAGGCCGTGGGCCACCTCGTCGCCGAGCTTGGCGCGCACGATCGCCCCGATGGTGGCGTCCTCGCCCACCGCGAGGCGCGCGGGCCAGCGCCGGTCCCGGGCGAGGGCCCCGCGCGCCCGCCGGCTCAGGCCGGGCCAGCGCCGAAGCGCCGCCGCGTCGGTCGGCACCCCGAGGGTGAGGCCCGTGGGCATCTCCCGGGCCGCCCCGCGCAGCCAGATCCACGCCCCCGACGCGGCTATGGGCTCGAGGCGCTCGCCGAGGCCGAGCTCCTCGACGAGCCCGACCGCCTCGGGGCGTCGGGCGAGGACCCCGTCGGGGCCGACGTCGAGGACGCGCCCGGCGAGCTCGGCCGTCGCGAGCGGTCCACCGAGGCGCTCGGTGGACTCGACGAGCTCGACTCGCGGCGTCGCCTCGTCGGGTCCCGAGGCCCCGCCACTCAGCTCGTAGGCCGCGGCGAGCCCGGCGATGCCGCCGCCGACGACGACGACCGAGCGACGAGCCACCTAGGCGGCCGCGAGGACCACGTCGGCCAGGATCGACGTGAACGCGGGGTCGTCGTTGAGTGAGGCCGTGCGCACCAGGTTGAGCCCGATCTCGCGCGCCACGCCCTGGGCCTCGACGTCGATGTCGTAGAGGACCTCGAGGTGGTCGGCGACGAACCCGATGGGACAGGACACGACGTCGGTCATCCCCGAGGCGCGCAGGTCGCGGAGCACGGCCAAGATGTCGGGGCCGATCCACGGGTCGGCCGTGCGCCCCGCCGACTGCCAGGCGGTGGTGAAGCGCGAGACGCCCGCGAGCGCCGCGGCGCGCCGGGCGGAGTCGAGGAGCTGGTCCGGGTAGTCGTCGCCCCGCTCGAGGATGCGCTCGGGCAGCGAGTGGGCGCTGAAGACGACCACGGTGGTCGAGGCGCGCGCCGGGTCCAGGGTGCCCAGGGCGTCGGTGACCCGCGCGGCGATCAGCGCTAAGAAGCCGGGGGCGTCGTACCAACGACCGATCGGGGTGAAGCGCACGGCGGGTCCCAGGGCCTCGCGGGCGCGGTCCATGTACTGGTCGGTCGACATCGACGACGAGTGGGGGGCCAGCGCCAGCCCGACGACCTCGCTGAAGCCCTCCTCGCGGAAGGCGCTGGCGGCGTCCTCGAGCAGGGGCGGCTCGTACTTCGAGCCGAAGCGCACGTCGAAGCCGCCCGGGGCGCGCCGCTCGAGCTCGGCGCGCAGCCCCGCCACCTGCGCGGCGGTGCGCTCGGCGAGCGGCGAGATCCCCCCGATCGCGTCGTAGCGCCGCGTGAGGTCGGCCAGCAGCTCAGGGGTGGGGGCGCGCCCGTGGCGGATCCGCGTGTAGTACGCCTCGACGTCGTCGGGGGTGGTGGGCGTCCCGTAGGCCATGACCAGCACGCCCGTCGTCATCGCACCCCCGCCTTGCCCTCGTCGTGCACCACGCGCACCACGGCCTCGAGGACGCTCGGGTCGGTCGAGGGCAGCACGCCGTGGCCCAGGTTAAAGACGTGCCCGGGCGCCGTCCCCGCCTTGGCGAGCACCTCGCGCGCCCCCTCGACCGCGAGCGACGTCGCGCCGAGGCAGCGCGCCGGGTCGAGGTTGCCCTGGACCGCGCGGTCCCCGACGCGCGCGCGGGCCCGATCGAGGTCGACGTGCCAGTCGACGCCCACCACCGACGCCCCGCTCTGGGCCATGAGGTCGAGGAGCTCCCCGGTGCCCACGCCGAAGACGATCGTGGGCACGTCGAGGTCCGCCAGGCCCTCCAGGACGCGCCGGGTCGGCTCCAGGGCGAAGCGAGCGTACTCGTCGCGGGTGAGCGAGCCCGCCCAGGAGTCGAACAGCTGGACGGCCCGGGCCCCGTGGGCCACCTGGGCGCGCAGAAAGCCGACGGTGATCGCGACGAGCCGGTCGCACAGCCGATCGAACAGGTCCGGGTCGGCGTGCATGAGCGTCTTGATCACGCCGAACTCGCGGGTGGGGGCGCCCTCGACGAGGTAGCTCGCCACGGTGAAGGGCGCGCCGGCGAAGCCGATGAGCGGCACGGAGGGGTCGAGGGCGGCCACGACCTTCTCCACGGTGGCGGTGACGTGGGCCACGTCGTCCTCGGTGAGCTCGCGCAGGCGCTCGAGGTCGCGCGCGTGGCGGAAGGGGTCCTCGACGACCGGCCCGCGCCCCGGGACGATGTCGATGCCGAAGCCGATCGCGTGGTAGGGCACCACGATGTCGGAGAACAAGATGGCGGCGTCCACGCCGTAGCGCCGCACGGGCTGCAGGGTCACCTCGCAGGCGACGTCGGGCTGGGCGATGGCCTCGAGGATCGAGCCGGTCGAGCGCAACGCTCGGTACTCGGGCAGTGCGCGGCCCGCCTGGCGCATGAACCACACGGGCACGTGGTCCACCGACTCGCTCCGGCAGGCCCTCAGGAAGGCCGATTCGCTCACCACGCCCCTTTCGACCGGCCCAATCTACGCGGGCCCCGACGGGCTCGATCGGGGCGCGGCCGACCTCGCCTAGACTTGTCCCTTCCCTATTCCAAGGACGGTGTGCCGATGGCCCACGAGCGTGAGATCGCCGAGGAGCAGGCGTTCCTCGACCGCGCCCTGGGAGCACTGGACCACATGCGCCGCGAGGCCGCCTCGATGCGCGACAGCGCCGCGGTGGCGACCATGCGCGGGGCGGGGGACCTCGTGGAGCGCGACGTGGTCATGGGGACGGCCCTGCACCGGCTGGACCAGCTCTCCATCGGCGACCAGGCACTCTTCTTCGGTCGCATCGACTACCACCCGCGAGAGGACGGCCGGGCCGAGACGTTCCGCGTCGGGCGCCTCGCCGTGTCCGACGAGGGCCTCAACCCGCTCGTGGTCGACTGGCGCGCGCCGGTCGCCGAGGCGTTCTACCGCGCGACCGGAGTCGAGCCGCTGGGGCTGTCGCGCCGGCGCCACGTCGCGATCCGGGCCAACGCGGTGGTCGGGGTGGAGGACGAGTACTTCGCCGACGAACGGGGCGAGCTGGACCTGCCCGAGGACGAGGTCCGCGCGGCGACCGAGGAGGGCCTCATCGAGGGCGAGCTGGCGCTCGGGGGGCCGGGGGCGCTGCTGGCCGCCCTCGGGCGGGCGCGCACCGGGCGCATGGGCGACATCGTGGCGACGATCCAGGGCGAGCAGGACGAGATCATCCGCAGCCCCCTCGCGGGAATCCTGCTCGTCCAGGGTGGTCCGGGCACGGGCAAGACGGCCGTCGCCCTGCACCGGGCCGCCTACCTCCTTTTCACCTACCGCGCCACGCTCGAGCGCCAGGGCGTGCTCGTGGTCGGGCCCAACCCGCTCTTCCTCGACTACATCGAGAACGTGCTGCCGTCGCTCGGCGAGTCCGGCGTGACGCTCTCGACGGTCTCGGGACTCGTCACCAACGTCGAGGTGCGCGCCGAGGAAGCCGAGGACGTGGCGCGGCTGAAGGGCGACCTGCGGATGGCCGAGGTGCTGGCGCGGGCCCTGCGTACCCGTGAGCGGCCGCTCAGAAACGACGTGGAGATCCCGCTCGGTCGGGCGATCCTCGTCCTGCGGGCCCGCTACACGAGGGACGCCGTCGAGCGGGCGCGGCGCCGGCCGGGGACCCACAACCAGCGTCGCTCGGCCGTGGGCCGCGAACTGGCGGCGCGACTGGCCCAGGAGTACCTCGCCCGGGCGCGTCGCGAGCACGACGAGCGCGGCTCGCTCGAGGAGCTCGCCGAGCAGATCCGCCTCACCCCCCAGTTCAAAGAGGCCCTCCAGCGGATCTGGCCGCGGCTGTCGGGCCAAGAGCTCCTTCACGACCTCTTCGGTGCCCCGGCCCTCCTGCGCGCGGCGGGCCGGGGCGTGCTCAGCGACGGGGAGATCGCCGCGCTGCACCGCCCCCGCTCGGCGTGGGTCGACGACGTCGCCTGGACCAAGGCCGACGCGGCCCTCATCGACGAGGCCCGGGTGCTGGTCGGGCCCCGGCGGCGCCCCCGCTCCGCCGTGAGGGCCGACGCGACGGCGGCGCCCGGGGTGGACCTCGACGCCTACGCCGGCGACGTGCGCGCGGCCGCGCTGCGCGAGGCGCAGCGCGTGGCGGGCTCGGCCACGGTCGAGCTCGACGAGGCCGAGTTCGTCACCTACGGCCACATCGTCGTCGACGAGGCCCAGGACCTCTCGCCCATGGAGTTGCGCGTGCTCAAGCGTCGCGACCTGTCGGGCTCGATGACGATCGTGGGCGACATGGGCCAGGCGACGAGTGCCAGCTCCTCGGCGTCGTGGGACGTGCTGCTCTCGGTGCTCGAGCCGCGCCGCGCGCCGCGACGAGTCGACCTGACGGTCAGCTACCGCACCCCCGAGGAGGTCCTCGACTTCGCGGCGCCGACGCTCGCCGCCGCCTCGCCCGACCTGGTGGCGCCGCGTCCGGTGAGGCGCGTCGGGGTCTTCCCCGAGGTGATCGAGGTGGAGGCCGCGGGCGTTCTCGCCTCGACCGTCGCGGCCGCCCGGCGCGCGCTCGACGACGTGGCGCCGGGACGGGTCGCCGTGATCGTGCCCGACGAGAGCGTGCGCGACACCCTCGACGCGTTGACCGCGGCCGGCCTGGCGGCCGTCGACCCGCGCGTCGCCGGGGGCCGGGGGCTCTCGGCCGACCTCGTCGTCGTCCCCGCCGAGGGGGCCCACGGGCTCGAGTTCGACGCCGTGGTCGTCGTCGGGCCTGGTCAGATTGCGAGGCGGGGGGCGGGCCCGGGCGAGGTGGTCTCGGCGCGGGGCCTGCGCACGCTCTACGTGGCCCTCACGCGCCCGACCCGCCGGCTCAGCGTCGTCTCGGGCGAGGCGCTGCCGCCGAGCGTGCGCGTCGCGCTCGAGGTGCGCCGGCGCAACGAGCGGGTCGTCGAAATCGGCTAGAAAAGAACCCGTGAGTCAGGCAGCCCCCACAAGCCTGGCGAACGCGGGGAAGATCGTTCACGACCGTCCGCCGATGCTCGCCATCGGCGTGATGATCTGGCTCGGCTCTGAGCTGATGTTCTTCTCCGGCCTGTTCGCCGCCCTGTTCACGATTCGAGCGCACCTCGCGTCGTGGCCCCCTGCGGGCACGAAGGTCGACACCCTCCAGGCCGGCGTCTTCACCATCATCCTGGTCGCCTCGTCGTTCACGATGCAGTGGGCGGTGTGGCTGATCGAGCACCGCGAGCGCGGCAAGGCCCGCAACTGGGTGATCGTGACGATCGTGATGGGGGCGCTCTTCCTCGGCAACCAGGCCTACGAGTGGACCCACCTGGCCACGCGGTGGTACACGAACTCCTACGGCTCGATCTTCTTCATCACGACCGGCCTGCACGGCCTTCACGTGTTCTTGGGCCTGGTGGCGATGGGCTTCTTGCTCTTTCGCATGCGCGGGCGCCAGGGCGACCCCGGGGAGCTGTCGACCTTCCAGGCCGTCAGCTACTACTGGCACTTCGTCGACGTGGTCTGGATCGGCCTGTACTCGTCCCTGTTCTTGCTCAAGTAGGTCCCTGGTGCGTCGCCCCCCCCTCGTCCGCCTGAGCCTGGCCGCCGTCGCGGCCGCGTTCGCCCTGGGTCCGCTCGCCCTGTTCGCCGGGGCGGCCGGGGCGGCCCCGGGACCGTTCCAGACCACCCGCCACAACGCGGGCACGCCGAACTCGAGCCAGGTCACGCGCAACGCGAGTGGCCAGATCATCTCCTACGGCAACAAGTGGATCACCTACAACGCGCCGTCGTCCGCGCTCACCCAGCTCGGCGAGGCGCTCTACATGGAGAACTGCGCGTCGTGCCACGGCACGAAGGCGAACGGCGTGCCGGCCGCCGGGACGGTGGGCGCCTACCCGAACCTGGTCGGCCTCGGGCCGGCCACGATCGACTTCTGGGTCGTCTCAGGCCGCATGCCCGCCGCCGACCCGACCTCGGTGCAGGCGCCGCGGCGCCAGCCCCGCCTCACCCCGACCCAGGCCGAGGCCATCGCCGCCTGGGTCAACTCGCTGTCCCCGAGCTACCCCTACATCCCGGACCCGCACCTCAAGCGGGCGAACGTGGCGACGGGCATGGCCCTGTTCGCGCTGAACTGCGCCGCGTGCCACACCATCGAGGGTGACGGCGACGCCCTGGCCTACTCCACCTTCGCGCCGTCGCTGCGCAACATCCCGGCCTACCAGGTGGCCGAGGCCATCCGCACCGGCCCCGCGAACATGCCGCGCTTCACGGGCAACCTCTCGGACCAGCAGGTCAACGACATCGTGGCCTACGTCACCAAGTACATCCAGCACCCGCAGAACCCTGGCGGCTTCGGGCTCGGCCAGCTCGGTCCGGTGGCCGAGGGCTTCGTCGCCCTCGTGATCGGCGTCGGCCTCCTCGCCCTCATCGCCTACTGGATCGGAGAGCGCGCGTGAGCGACGAGTCCCGCACCCCGGTCGCCCTCGCCGGCCTGCGCGCCGACGACCCGCACCTCGAGCCCTCGGCGCGCAACCCGCACGTCGTCGAGGCGGTCATCGCCGGGCTCATGGTCGTGGGCACCCTCTGTACGGCCGGCTTTGGCGCGGCCTTCTGGGTGAACGCGAAGCCGTGGATCCTCGGCGCGACCCTGGGCGGGGGGCTGCTCTTCCTCGGTCTCGGGCTGATCGCCTGGGGCAAGTACCTCATGCCCCGTGGCCCCTTCGTGGAGGAGCGCCACCCCCTGGCCAACGACGAGGCGGAGCGCGAGGGCCTCGCCTCGGTCGTGATGGACCGCGGCGCCTCGGTCATCAAGCGCCGCCCCCTGCTCGGGGGCCTGCTCGGCGGGGGGATGGGCATCTTCGGGATCGTCGCGATGTTCCCGCTCCTGCGCAGCCTCGGACCGCTGCCCAAGGGCACGCTCTTTCACACCGACTGGCGCAAGGGGTCGTACCTCGTCGACCAGACGGGCCGGCGCATCCACGAGGGCGACCTCGCGGTGGGCTCGATCGTCACGGTCTTCCCCGAGGGGACCGAGAACACCGACCGGGGCCAGGCCGTCGACCAGACCGTGTTGATCCGGCTGTCCAACGAGAACTACGTCACCCAGAAGGGTCGGGCGACCTGGGGGCCGAAGGGCTACGTCGCCTACTCCAAGCTCTGCACGCACCTCGGGTGCCCGGTGGGCCTCTACGAGCAGCAGCTGCAGCCTGGATTTTGGGAGCGTTCATGAGTTCCGAGGTCATCAACACCAAGCGCGCGAAGCAGGAGGCCGCCGGTCCCTACGGCAAGGTCGGCCACGCGCTCAACGAGCTCGACGACCGCTTGGGTGTGGCCAAGGGCGGACGCAGCTTCCTGGACAAGATCTTCCCCGACCACTGGTCGTTCATGCTCGGCGAGATCGCGCTCTACTCGTTCCTCGTCCTGCTCGTCACGGGGGTCTTCTTGACCCTCTACTACGTGCCGAGCTCGGCCATCGTGACCTACCACGGCCCGTACCTGCCCCTCGTGGGCCAGAAGGTGACCCAGGCCTACGCCTCGACGGTGAACCTCTCGTTCAGCGTGCGCGCGGGCCTCTTGATGCGCCAGATGCACCACTGGGCGTGCGACATCTTCGTCGGGGCCCTCGTGGTGCACATGGCGCGGATCTTCTTCACCGGCGCCTTCCGCAAGCCGCGCGAGCTCAACTGGACGATTGGGGTGACGCTGTTGACCCTGGCGATCGCCAACGGCTTCCTCGGCTACTCGCTGCCCGACGACCTCGTCTCGGGCACCGGAATTCGCATCGCCTACTCGATCATGCTGTCGATCCCGCTCGTGGGCACCTACCTCGCGTTCTTCGTCTTCGGCGGCAACTTCCCGGGCACGGCGATCATCCCCCGGTTCTTCATCCTCCACGTGCTGATCGTCCCGCTCGTGATCCTCGGGCTCGTCGGGGCCCACCTGGCCCTGCTCGTGCGTCAGAAGCACACCCAGTTCCCGGGGCCCGGGCGGGAGGAGAACAACGTCGTCGGCTCGCCGATGTTCCCGGTGTTCATGGCCAAGACCACGGGCTACCTCTTCGGCGTGTCGGGGGTCATCGCCCTGCTCGGGGCGTTCGCCCAGATCAACCCGATCTGGCAGTTCGGCCCCTACGACGCCGCGCGCATCTCCTACGCGGTCCAGCCCGACTGGTACATGGGCTTCCTCGACGGGGCCCTGCGCATCTTCCCCGCGTGGTCGTTCATGGGCTTCGGTCACACGATCCCCCTCGAGGTCACCATCCCGGCGGTGATCTTCCCGGGGCTGCTCTTCGGGCTGGCCTACGCCTGGCCGGCGCTGGAGCGTCGGGTCACCGGCGACCACGCGATCCACCACCTCTTGGAC
Source organism: Actinobacteria bacterium 21-73-9 (assembly GCA_002255565.1). GTDB lineage: Bacteria > Actinomycetota > Acidimicrobiia > Acidimicrobiales > RAAP-2 > RAAP-2. The sequence continues at coordinate 11,096 of NCBE01000044.1, read as the reverse complement.
CGGCCGAGCCTGCGGCCCAAGCGCACCGCCGCGGGCGTCGCGGTGCTGGCTCTGCTGAGCGCGCTGTTCATCGCGAGCTCGACCGACGTGATCGCGAACTTCTTCCACATCTCGCTCAACACCGTGCTGTGGGCGATGCGCGTCATCGTCATCGTCTCGCCCTTCGTGGCGTACCCGATCACGTACAAGATCTGCAAGGAGCTCCAGGGCGTCCACGGCGCCGGCAAGCGCAAGACGCCGAACCTGGTGGTGCGCACCGACGAGGGCGAGTACCTCGCCGAGCCCACCCCGGCGTACCCCGAGGACGTCCACCAAGAGCTCGAGCCGACCCCCGTGCCCACGTTCATCGAGGAGCCCGAGCCCGAGTCGGCCGCGCCGGGCGTGCGCGTGGTCGAGCGCTAGGCCCACCCGACGGTCGGCTCGTCGCGGCGGGCGCGCGGACGCATCCGGACACGCGGCGCTGCGTGGTCGGTGCCTAACATGGGCCCGTGCCGGCCACCCCCGACCCAAAGTGGCCCCCGGCGACGTCGCTCGTGGGCCCCGGGAGCGAGGGGCGGGCCACCGTCGCCGTCGTGGGCGTCCCCACCTTCGCCACCTCGGTCACGCCGAGGTCGTCGCGGTCGACCCCGGCGGCGCTGCGCGACGCGCTCGCGCGCTACTCGACCTGGGCCACGAGCGACGGGCGCGACCTCGCCGAGCTGGTGAGCGTGCTCGACGCCGGCGACGTCGCCGACCCCGACGGTGACGGGGGGCTGGAGCGCACCCGCGCGCTCTGCGCCACTCTGCCGGCGCGCGAGCTCACCGTGGTGCTCGGTGGCGACAACGCCGCCACCTGGCACGCTCTCCGCGCCCTGGCGGGGGACCGGCTCGGCGAGTTCGGCCTCGTCACCCTCGACGCCCACCTGGACTTCCGCGAGGGCCGCTCCAACGGGTCGCCGGTGCGCCAGCTGGTCGAGGCCGGCCTCGTTGGCGCGCGCGTCTGCCAGGTGGGGCTCGCGGACTTCTCGAACTCCGCGCCCTACGCCCGCGACGCCCGGGCGGCCGGTCTGCGCGCCGTCGGACGCGAGCGTTTCTACGACGAGCGCCCGGAGGACCTCGCGCGAGAGGCGCTCGCGATCGCCGGCGCGCACGGGGGGCCCGTGTACGTCGACGTCGACCTCGACGTCGCGGACCGGGCGGTCGTCCCGGGCTGTCCCGGGTCGGCCCCGGGGGGTCTGAGCGCCTCGGAGGTGCGCCGCTTCGTGCGCGAGGTGGCGGCCTCCCCCCAGGTGGTCGCCCTCGACGTCACCGAGATCGACGTCGCGCTCGACGCGCCCGACGAAAGAACCGTGCGCCTCGGGGCCCTCGTCGTGCTCGAGGCGATCGCCGCCGTGACCAGGCGGGCGGCGTGACCGTCGAGGTCGGGGACCGGCCCCTCACCCGCGACGAGGTGGTCGCCGTGGCGCGGGGCTTCGAGGCCGTGGCGATCTCCACCGACGTCCGCCAGCGCCTGGCCCACCAGCGGCGCGCCATCGAGCGCCAGGTCGCCTCGGGCGAGCCCGTCTACGGCCTGTCGACGGGCTTCGGCTCGCTCGCGACCACCCCCATCTCACCCGACGAGCGCCGCGACCTGCAGCGTTCGCTCGTGCGCAGCCACGCCGCGGGGGTCGGCGAGCGGGTCGAGGTCGAGGTGGTGCGCGCCATGATGGTCTCGCGCCTCTCGACCCTCTGCAGCGGGGTCGCGGGGGTTCGACCGGTCGTCGTCGAGACCTACGCGGCACTCCTCAACCACGCGGTGACCCCCGTCGTCCACGAGTTCGGGTCACTCGGGTGCTCGGGTGACCTGGCGCCGCTCGCGCACGTGGCGCTCGCCCTCACCGGCGAGGGCGACGTCCTCGACGCCGGCGGCGCGCGCCGGCGCGCGGCGGAGGTGCTCGCCGAGGTGGGCGTCACGCCGGTCGAGCTCGCGGAGAAGGAGGGCCTGGCGCTCATCAACGGGACCGACGGGATGCTCGGCCAGCTCGTGCTCGCCCTCGACGACGTCGCCGCGCTGCTCACCCACCTCGACCTGTCGGCCGCGCTCTCGGTCCAGGCGCTGCGCGGCACCGACCGGGCCTTCGTCGAGGAGCTGATGGCCCTGCGGCCCCACCCGGGCCAGCGGGTGAGCGGGCGGAACCTGATGGCGCTGCTCGAGGGCTCGGCGATCATCGCCTCGCACCTCGAGGACGCCTCCCAGGTCCAAGACGCCTACTCGCTGCGCTGCGCGCCCCAGGTGCACGGGGCGGCGCGCGACACCTGGCGCCACGCGGCCGCCGTCGCCGACGTCGAGCTGGCCTCGGCGATCGACAACCCCTCGGTCCTGCCCGACGGGACGATCGCCTCCAACGGCAACTTCCACGGGGCGCCCGTCGGCTACGTCCTCGACTTCCTCGCGATCGCCCTGGCCGACGTGGCCTCGATGGCCGAGCGGCGCACCGACCGGCTGATGGACGAGTCGCGCAGCTACGGGCTGCCCGCCTTCCTCGCCGACTCGCCCGGGGTGGACTCGGGGCTCATGATCGCCCAGTACGCCCAGGCGGCCCTGGTGAGCGAGATGAAGCGGCTCGCCGCGCCGGCGAGCGTGGACTCGATCCCGTCCTCGGCGATGCAAGAGGACCACGTCTCGATGGGCTGGCACGCGGCGCGCAAGCTCCGCCGGGCCGTGACCGCCCTCGGCGAGGTCGTGGCCATCGAGCTCATGGCCGCCTCGCGAGCCCTCGCGCTGCGCGCGCCGCTCGTCGCGTCGCCGGCCTGCGCGGCCGTGGCCGAGCGGGTGAACGGCGTCGCCGGGGGCCCGGGGCACGACCGCTGGCTGTCGCCGGAGATCGCCGGCGTCGTGGATCTGGTCGAGAGCCGCGAGCTGCTCGAACTCGCGGCCCGGTTCGTCACGTTGAGCTAGGAGGAACATGCACGGTGCTCGCCCGGTCCGCGCGCCGCGCGGGACGTCCCTGAGCGCGCGGGGCTGGCCCCAGGAGGCGGCCCTGCGGATGCTCCAGAACAACCTCGACCCCGAGGTCGCCGAGCGGCCCGACGACCTCGTCGTCTACGGCGGGACGGGGCGGGCGGCCCGGGACTGGGCGAGCTTCGACGCGCTGGTGCGCACCCTCACGACCCTCGGGCCCGACGAGACGATGGTCGTCCAGTCGGGCCGGCCGGTCGGGGTGCTGCGCACCCACGAGTGGGCCCCCCGGGTCGTGATCGCCAACGCCAACCTCGTGCCGGACTGGGCGACGTGGCCCGAGTTCCGCCGGCTCGAGGCGCTCGGGCTCACGATGTACGGCCAGATGACCGCGGGGTCGTGGATCTACATCGGGACCCAGGGGATCCTCCAGGGCACCTACGAGACCTTCGCCGCCGTCGCCGAGCGGCGCTTCTCGGGGACGCTCGCGGGCACGCTGACCCTCACCGCCGGGGCCGGGGGCATGGGCGGGGCCCAGCCCCTGGCCGTCACCATGAACGACGGGGTGTGCCTCATCATCGACGTCGATCCGACGAGGCTCGCCCGGCGGGTCGAGCAGCGCTACCTCGACGAGTGGACGGGCGACCTCGACGAGGCGCTCGAGCGGGTCCTCGTCGCCAAGGCGCAGCGCCGCGCGCTGAGCGTCGGGCTGGTCGGCAACGCCGCCACGCTCGTGCCCGAGATCCTGCGCCGCGGGGTGGCGGTGGACATCGTCACCGACCAGACCTCGGCCCACGACCCCCTGAGCTACCTGCCCGAGGGGATCGACCTCGGCGACTGGCACGACTACGCCGAGAAGAAGCCCGAGGAGTTCACCGACCGGGCCCGCCAGGCGATGGTGCGCCACGTCGAGGCGATGGTCGGGTTCATGGACGAGGGCGCGGAGGTCTTCGACTACGGGAACTCGCTGCGCGGCGAGGCGCTCGCCGGCGGGTACCCGCGGGCCTTCGACTTCCCCGGCTTCGTGCCGGCGTACATCCGGCCGCTCTTTTGCGAGGGCCGGGGCCCGTTCCGCTGGGCCGCGCTCTCGGGCGACCCGCGCGACATCGCCGTCACCGACCGCGCCGTGCTCGAGCTCTTCCCCGAGAACGACAAGCTCCGGCGCTGGATCACCAAGGCCGAAGAGCGCGTCGCCTTCCAGGGGTTGCCGGCGCGGATCTGCTGGCTCGGCTACGGCGAGCGCGACCGGGCCGGGGTCGCCTTCAACGACCTGGTGGCCCGGGGCGAGGTCGCCGCGCCCCTCGTGATCGGGCGCGACCACCTCGACAGCGGCTCGGTGGCCTCGCCGTACCGCGAGACCGAGGGGATGCTCGACGGCTCCGACGCCATCGCCGACTGGCCGCTGCTCAACGCCCTGGTCGCCACGGCGTCGGGGGCGACGTGGGTCTCGATCCACCACGGGGGCGGGGTCGGCATCGGGCGCTCCATCCACGCCGGGCAGGTCTGCGTGGCCGACGGCACCGACCTCGCGCGCGCGAAGCTCGAGCGCGTCCTCGCCAACGACCCGGCCCTGGGCGTGCTGCGCCACGTCGACGCCGGCTACGAGCTGGCCGAGGCGACGGCCACGCGCACCGGCCTGCGCGTGCCGCTGCGCGAGACGCCGTGACCTCGACGCTCGTCGCCAACGTCGGCGAGCTCACGACCAACGACCCGACCCTCGGCGACGGCACGGCCCTGGGCCGGCTGATCGCCGCGGCCTTCGTGGTGGAGGACGGGCGGGTCGCGTGGGTCGGGCCGGCGAGCGCCGCGCCGGCGTGCGACCGGCGCCTCGACGTCGCGGGCGCGGCGGTCGTACCGGGATTCGTCGACTCCCACACCCACCTCGTGTTCGCCGGCGAGCGCAGCGACGAGTTCGAGGCACGCCTGGCTGGACGGCCCTACGACGGTGGCGGGATCGCCCGGACCGTGGCGGCGACCCGGGCGGTGGGCACCGACGAGCTGCGCGCGGGCGTCGCGGCCCGGGTCCGGGCGCTGCGCGCGGGCGGGGTGACAACCCTGGAGGTGAAGTCGGGCTACGAGCTCACGACCGAGGGCGAGGCCCGCGACCTCGAGCTGGCCCGCCAGGTGACCGAGCAGGTCACCTGGCTGGGCGCCCACACGGTGCCCCCCGAGTACGCCCACGACCGGGCGGGGTACCTGGCCCTGCTCACCGGTCCGATGCTGGAGCGGTGCGCGCCGCTCGCGCGGTGGGCCGACGTGTTCTGCGACGTGGGCGCGTTCGACCTCGACGAGGCCCGCGCGGTCCTCGAGGCGGCCCGCTCCCGGGGGCTCGGCCTCCGGCTCCACGCGAACCAGCTGGCCCACGGCGGGGCGGTGCGCCTCGCCGTCGAGCTCGGCGCGGCGAGCGCCGACCACCTCACCCACCTCGACGACGGCGACGTGGAGGCGCTGGCCGGCTCCTCGACGGTCGCCACGCTGCTGCCCGGTGCGGAGTTCTCCACGCGCTCGGCCTACGCCCCGGCGCGCCGGCTCCTCGACGCGGGGGCGACGGTGGCCCTGTCGACTGACTGCAACCCCGGGACGAGCTACGTGACCTCGATGACCTTCGTGATCGCGCTGGCCGTGCGCGAGATGGGGCTCACCTGCGACGAGGCGCTGTGGGCGGCCACGCGCGGCGGCGCGCGGGCGCTGCGCCTCGACGACGTCGGACACCTCGGGGTGGGCGCGCGCGCCGACTTCCTCGTGCTCGACGCGCCCCGCGCCGCGCACCTGGCCTACCGGCCCGGCGCGGACCTCGTGACGACCCACGTCGCGACGGTCCCCGAACCGGCGCCCGCGTCCGTGACGGCGCGCCGCGGGACCGCGGCGCCCGCCGGGCGCGCGCCGACCCTCGAGGTCCGCGACCTCGTCGTCGCCTACGGCGATCACGTGGCCGTCGACGGGGTCGACCTGGCCATCGCGGCGGGGGAGATCCTCGGCCTGCTCGGACCCAACGGCGCGGGCAAGACCTCCACCCTGTCGGCCATCGAGGGCCTCGTGCGCCCCCGGCGCGGGAGCGTCGTCGTCGACGGGGTCGACGCGCTGGGCCACCCGAGTGCGGCCCGGGCGCGCCTGGGCGTCCAGCTCCAGGCGAACAGCTTCTCGCCGGACCTCACGCTGGCCCAGATCGTGCGGCTCTTCGGGGGGCTCTACGGGGTCCGCCTGAGCGCCGAGGCCGTTCGGGCGCGCCTGCGCGAGGTCGGACTGGACGAGGAGGCCGGCCGGGGCTGGAAGCACCTCTCGGGCGGCCAGCAGCAGCGCCTCTCGCTCGTGGTGGCCATGGTGCACCAGCCCGCACTGCTGCTGCTCGACGAGCCCACCGCCGGCCTCGACCCCCAGGCCCGTCGCCAGCTGTGGGGGCGCATCGACCAGGTCCGCGCGAGGGGGGCGAGCGTGCTGCTCACGACCCACTCGATGGAAGAGGCCCAGTCGGTCTGCGACCGGGTCGCGATCATCGACCACGGGCGCCTCCTCGCCGAGGCCCCGCCGGGCGAGCTCGTCGAGCGCTACCGCGACGACGCGCGCGTGCGCGCGGTCGCGCGCGGCGAGGTGACCCTCGAGGACGTCTTCATCGGCCTGACCGGGAGCGACCTGCGTGAGTGAGGCCCCCACGAACCGCGTGATGCTCGGGGCGCTCGTGCGCGCCGACCTGCTCGTGCTCCTCAAGGGTCGGCGCTCGATCGTCGTGGGGATGCTCTTGCCCCTGTGGATCCTGTTCATCACGAACGGCCAGAAGGGAACCCGGACGATGGGGGGCGCCTACTACGTCATCGGGATCGCCGTGGCGTACGGGCTGGCGACCTTCGGGCTCATGGGCTACGCCACCCGGGTCGCGCGCGACCGCGACACCGGGGTGCTCCAGCGCCTGCGGGTCACCCCGGCGCCCCCGTGGATGGTGATGGGCAGCCGCCTGCTCGCCCAGAGCGTGGCCAACCTCGTCGTCTCGCTGGTGGTGGTGGTGGTCGGGGCGTCGATGCACCACCTCCACCCGAGCCTCGGCCAGTACCTGCTCGTGCTGCTCGCCTCGACCCTCGGCGGGGCCGTCTTCCTCGCCATCGGCCAGGCTGTGGTCGGCCTCGTGCGCTCGGCCGACGCGGTGAACGCGGTCGGCCGGGTCCTGCTCATCGCGCTGATCTTCCTCGGGCTGTTCGGGGCGAGCGGCGTGCTCGGCACGACCTGGGAGTCGATCTCGCGCTGGAGCCCGGTCGGGTGCGTCATGAGCGTCTACGCCGGCGTGCTCGACCTCGCGGCCTGGGGGTCGACCCAGTGGCTCGCCGTGCTCGCCTGCGCGGGCTACGTCGGGGTGATGAGCGCCGTCGGGGTGCGCTGGTTCCGCTGGCAGAGCGCCTGAGCCCCTGGCCGCGGGGGCCGCCCCTAGGGTGCAGGCATGACGACTCCCGTTGCCCCCAGCGACCTGCCCGCCACGCTCGGCGCCCTGCGCGCGTCGGGCTACGCCTCGCGCCCCGTGCGCACCGAGATGCGCGAGAACCTCGAGGCGCGCCTGGTCGCCGGCCAGCCGCTCACCGCCAGCGTGCTCGGCTACGAGGACTCCGTACTGCCCCAGCTCGAGACGGCGCTGCTCGCCGGTCACGACGTCATCCTGCTCGGCGAGCGGGGCCAGGCCAAGACCCGCATCATCCGCTCGCTCGTCGAACTGCTCGACGAGTGGCTGCCCATCGTCGCCGGCTCGGACGTGCGCGACGATCCCTTCCACCCGATCTCGGCCCACGGGATCGCGACCGTCGCCGAGCGCGGGGACGACACGCCGCTCGAGTGGGTCCACCGCAGCCGGCGCTTCGCCGAGAAGCTGGCCTCGCCCGACACCTCGATGGCCGACCTCATCGGGGAGGTCGACCCGATCAAGGTCGCGGGCGGCCTCTACCTCGACGACCCGCGGGCGCTCAGCTACGGTCTGGTGCCCAAGTCGAACCGCGGGATCTTCGCCATCAACGAGCTGCCCGACCTGGCCGAGCGGATCCAGGTGGGCCTGTTGAACGTGCTCGAGGAGCGCGACGTCCAGATTCGCGGCCACCTGGTGCGCCTGGAGCTCGACGTCATGGTCGTGGCGACGGCGAACCCGGAGGACTACACCAACCGGGGCCGGCTCATCACGCCGCTGAAGGACCGCTTCGGCAGCCAGATCCGCACCCACTACCCCGACGACCTGTCGACCGAGATCGCCATCGTCCAGCAAGAGGCCCGCGTGCCGGCGACGCCGGTGCCCCTCGTGGTGCCCTGGTTCATCGAGGAGATCGTCGCGCGGGTCAGCCACGTCGCGCGCCGCTCCAACGCCATCAACCAGAAGTCCGGGGTCTCGGTGCGCCTGTCGATCGCCAACTACGAGGTCGTCGTCGCGAGCGCCCTGCGGCGGACCCTGCGCACCGGCGACGCGGCGGTGGTGCCCCGGGTGAGCGACCTCAGCGCGCTCGTCCAGTCGACCCAGGGCAAGATCGAGCTCGACACCCTCGACGACGCCGACGCCGACCAGGTCGTGTCGGCCCTGGTGGCCCTGGCGGTGCGCCAGTGCTTCGCCGAGACCGTGCTGCTGGAGGAGGCGCCCGAGGTCGTGGCCGCCTTCAACGGCGAGGTCGTCGTGCACACCGGCGACGACCTGCCCGACGCGCAGTACACCAGCGCCCTCGAGGCGCTGCCGGTCCTCGCGGCCCCGGTCGAGCGCCTCGCCGGGCCGGGCGCCGGCCCGGGGGAGCGGGCCTCGGCCCTGGAGTTCCTCCTCGAGGGTCTCTACCTGACCAAGCGGCTCGCGAAGGACGCCTCCGGAGCCCGGGCGCTCTACCGCTCGAGGGCGCGGTAGTGGCCGTCCGCTACCGGTTCCGCCGCTTCGGCGAGGGCGACGACTTCGACGACGTCGACGCCGAGGACCTCCTCGGGCGCCTCGTCGACGACCTCCTCGAGGACGGCGACCTGGAGGGAGCGCTCGACCGGCTGCTGCGCGAGGGCTTCGAGACCGAGGCCGGCGAGCACGTCGAGGGGCTGACCGAGCTGCTCGACCGCTCGCGCCGCCGCCGTCGCGAGCTCGAGGCCCAGGCCGACCCCTCGGGCGAGCTCGAGCGCTATCGGGAGTGGCTCGAGCACGTGGAGTCGCTGGAGGCGACCGGCCTCGAGGGGCTGCTCGAGGAGGCGGAGGCCTCGGGCGACGAGCGCCGCCGCGAGGTCACCCGGGACCTGGTGGACCAGCGCCGGATGCAGCGCGACCTCATGAGCGAGCGCTTCACCGATCGCCTCGGCGAGTACCGCGAGTACGAGTTCGTCTCGGCCGAGGCGCGCGAGGAGTACGAGCGGCTGATGGCCGAGCTCGAGCGCGACGTCCTCGACACGTACTTCCGCCAGTCCAAGGAGTTCCTCGGCCGCCCCGACCCCGCCGAGCTGGCCCGGCTGCGCGAGATGATGGACGCGCTCTCGACCATGATCGAGCAGGACCGCCGGGGCGAGCCGCTCGACCCGTCCTTCGAGGAGTTCATGGGGCGCTTCGGCGACTACTTCCCCGGCGCCCAGAGCCTCGAGGACGTGGTGGCGATGATGGCCGAGCGGGCCGCGGCCGCCGAGGCGATGTTCAACTCCCTCTCGGCCGACCAGCAGTCCGAGCTGCGCGCGCTGATGGACCAGCTGCTCGGCGACCTCGACCTGGGCTTCTCGCTCACGCGCCTCACGGCGAACCTCCGCGAGGCCACCCCGCAGATCGACTGGAACCGGGCCCACCGACTGCGCGGCGACGGCGGGTCGTTCGCGCGCTCGGCCGACGCCCTCGAGCAGCTCGGTCAGCTGCGCCAGCTCGAGGACTTCCTCGGGCGGGCCGACCCCGCCCAGGGACTGCCCGAGGTCGACGTCGAGGCGATCCGCCGGCACCTGGGCGACGACCCGGCCCGTCACGTCGAGCGGCTCCAACGTGCGCTGCGCGCGCTGCGCGAGAGCGGCTTCGTCGAGCGCAACGGCCGTCGCCTCGAGTTGAGCGCGAAGGGCGTGCGCCAGGTCGGCCAGCTGGCGCTGCGCGCCCTCTTCGCGCGCCTGCGCGACACGCCCGAGCTCACGGGTCACGCGAGTGCGACGCTCGCGCGCGGGGGGGACCGGGAGGAGACCTCCACGCCGTGGGAGCCGGGCGCCCCGGTCACGCTGCACCTCGGCCACACTCTGTACAACGCGCTGGTGCGCCAGGGGCCGGGCACGCCCGTGCGCCTGCACCCCGACGACTTCGAGGTCGAAGAGTACGAGGCCCTGCGCCGCTCGGCGACCGTCTTCGCCATCGACCTCTCGCTGTCGATGGCCATGCGGGGCAACCTGGTGCCGGCGAAGAAGATGGTCCTCGCGCTCACCCAGCTCATCGCGAGCCGCTTCCCGCGCGACTACGTGGCCGTGGTCGGCTTCGGCGAGCGGGCCGTGGAGCTGCGGATCGAGGACATCCCGTCGCTCACCATCGACTACAACTACGGCACCAACCTCCAGCACGCGCTGGCCCTCTCGCGCCACCTGCTGCGCAACGAGCGCGGCGAGCGCCAGGTCGTCGTGGTGACCGACGGCGAGCCGACGGCGCACCTGACGGCGACCGGTGAGCCCTTCTTCGCCTGGCCGCCGGTGCGCGAGACGCTGGACAAGACGATGGCCGAGGTGGTGCGCTGCACGCGCGCGGGGATCACCATCAACACCTTCGCCCTCGACATCGAGCGCAGCCAGTTCCCCTTCGTCGAGCAGATCGCCCGGGTCAACGGCGGGCGGCTCTTCTACACCGACGTGGACGACCTGGGCGCCTACGTCCTGGACGACTTCGTCACCCACCGCCGGGCCGTCTAGGCCCCTCTCAACCTCCATTTGCGCTGCGGGCCCCGGTCGGGCCACAATGACACGGATGTAATTACACCGGTGGCGTCAGCGGCCGACAGGGAGGGAACGTGGACATCGTCGAACTGTTGGGTGGCCTCGAGGACCGGGGGTGGCAGGCCCGCGCGAACTGCATGGGCGTCGACCCCGACCTGTTCTTCCCCGAGCGGGGGGCCTCGACCCGCGAGGCGAAGGAGGTCTGCCGGGGGTGCGTGGTCAAAGAGGAGTGCCTGGAGTACGCCCTCGACAACGGCGAGAAGTTCGGCATCTGGGGCGGCATGAGCGAGCGCGAGCGGCGCCGGCTACGGCG
>NCBE01000043.1 GCA_002255565.1 Actinobacteria bacterium 21-73-9 | reverse complement strand
GCCCGGGTGATCTACAACCGCCTCGCGACCGGAGACGCCCTGCAGATGGACGCCACCGTGCTCTACGCCCTGCACATCGACGGGGGACCGGTCACCCACGCGATCGAGCAGACCCCCTCGCCCTACAACACCTACCTGCACCCGGGCCTGACGCCGACGCCGATCTGCACCGTGTCGCCGAGCGCGCTCGCGGCCGTGCTCCACGCCCCGCCGGGACCCTGGATGTACTTCGAGGTGATCGACCGGGCCGGGGACGAGAAGTTCTCGCGGACCTTCGCCGAGCAGCTGGCCGCCGAGGCCCTGGCGGCCAAGCGAGGGCTGTGATGGAGTGGCGTCTCGGGGTCGTGGGCTCACCCGTCGCCCACTCCCTCTCCCCGGTCCTGCACGAGGCGGGCCTCGCGCGCGCCGGGCTGCGCGGCCACTCGGTGCGTCGCGAGGTCTCCCCCGAGGAGGCGCGCGACCTGCGCGGGCTCGTCCTGCGCGAGTTCGACGCCGTGGCGGTGACCGCGCCGCTCAAGGGCCGGGCCCTGGCGGCCTGCGACGTGGTGAGCGACGTCGCTCGACGCACGTCGTCGGTCAACGGGATCGTGGTGCGCGACGGGCGCCTCGCCGGCGACTCGACCGACGGCGGCGGCTTCCTCGACGCCCTCGCGGCGGCCTACGGCGAGGTGGTCGCCGACGCCCACGCGGTCGTCCTGGGCGCCGGCGGTGCGGCCCGGGCGATCGTCGACGCTCTGGTCGAGGGGGGAGCGGCCAGCGTGTCGGTCATCGCGCGCCGCCCGGGCCCGGCCGAGCTCTTGGCCGAGCGCTCCCCACGGGTTCACCCCGGCGCGCTCGTCTACCGGCCCCTCGGGGTCGTCGTCAACACCGTCCCAGCCTCCGTGCGCGGTCCCGAGGGCGCCGTCTTGCAGGGCACGACGGCCGACACCGTCGCGGTGGACCTGGCCTACGAGCCCCGCGAGACGCCCTGGTTGGCCCGGTATCGGGTGGCGGGCTGTCGGACCCAGAACGGGCTGGCGATGCTCTGCTACACGGCGGCGAGGCTCATGTCGGGCTGGTGGGACGTAGCCTTGGACGGTGCCGAACTCCTCGAGGTCGTGAGGTGAACGAGGTCCGCGAGGTCCGAGACCTGGTCCTGGGCCGGCTGCGGGCACCCGGGTCGATGGACTGGGGCCTGTTCGCCGGGATCGTCGTCCTCGGGCTCACCGGGGTCGTCATGATCTACAGCGCCACCCGCCAGGCGCTGGTGAACGCCGGGCTCAACCCCCACTACTACGTGGAGCGCCAGGCCGTCTTCGTGCTGCTCGGCGTGGTGGTGATGTACGTCGTCTCGCGCTTCGACTACCGGCGCTTCGAGATCGCGGCCACGCCGCTCTACGTCGTGAGCCTGGTCGCGCTGGCGGGGCTCTTCGTCGTGGGTCGCAGCGCCCTGGGCGCCCAGCGCTGGTACAGCCTGGGCGGGACGATCCAGATCCAGCCGAGCGAGTTCACCGTGCTCTGCCTGGTGCTGGCCATCGCCACCTACTGCGAGCGACGCCGCGAGGGCCTCACCATGTACGACGTGGCGCGCCTCCTCGTGATGTCGGCGGTCCCGCTCGTCCTCATCGTGAAGCAGCCCGACCTCGGGACCTCGGTCGTGATCGTGCTCACCATCGGGGCGATGCTCGTGGTGGCTGGGGTGCCGCCCCGGTTCATGACGATGCTCGCGGTGCTCGGCACCGTGGGGCTCGTCGCGGCCACCTACCTCGACGTCCTCAAGCGCTACCAGGTCGACCGGTTCACGGCGTTCCTCAACCAGAACTCCAACAACCCCCTGCTGGCGCCGCTGATCTACCAGGTCGACAACGCCAAGTCGGCCATCGGGGCCGGCGGGCTCCACGGCGCCGGCCTCTTTCACGGCCTCCAGACCGTGCTCGGCTACGTGCCCGAGCAGCAGACCGACTTCATCTTCACGGCCATCGGCGAGCAGGTCGGGTTCATCGGCTCGGTCCTGGTGATCGCTCTGCTCGCCTTCGTGGCCTTCCGGATCTTCATGGTGGGTCGCCACGCTCGCGACACGATGGGCCGGCTCCTCGCGATCGGCATCTTCGTCTTCTTCGCGTTCAGCTGCTTCGAGAACATCGGGATGGACATGGGCATCATGCCCATGACCGGCATCCCGCTGCCGTTCCTCAGCTACGGCGGCTCGGCCACGCTGGTCTTCTTCGCCTCGGGCGGGGTCGTCCTGTCGGTGTCGAGACGCGCCAGTTAGGGTGAGCGCGATGGACGAGACGGCCGAGCGCGACGTCGCGGCGCTCGAGGCGGAGGCCCCGCCCGCGCTCGACGACCCGGCGGCCGGGCCCGCGTCCGAGGTCGCGAGCCCGTCCGGTGCCGACTCCGGGCCCGGAGAGTCGCAGGGGGAGGCGCCCGAGGCCGTCGTCTTGCGGGTGATGCACTTCGAGTCCGTGCTCTACGACCTCGCGGACCCGTCGCCCTACGTCCACCTCCAAGAGGCCGAGTCGCCCTTCCGCTACCTGGCCATCCCGGTTGCGACGGTCGACGCGATCGCCGTCCACGCGGCCCACATCCAGGTGACGGGACGGCGCCCGACGACCCACGAGCTGCTCGCTGGGGCCCTGGCGCGCGCGCGGGTCGACGTGATCGCGGCGCGGATCGTGCGCTACGAGAGCGGCGTCTTCTTCGCCGAGCTCGACCTCATGACGCCCCACGGGCGCGAGGTCCTCGACTGCCGGGCGAGCGACGCGCTGGCCCTCGCCCTGCGCCAGAGCGTGCCCGCGCCGATCCTCTGCGCCGAAGAGGTGTTGCAGGCCTACTACACCTAGGCGCCCGGGGTGTGGTGCACGATGAGCACCTCGCCCCCGCGCCGCTCGGTCGCCACCTCGTCCGAGATGCGCAACAAGAGCGCCAGCACCACGTAGTTCGCGATCAGGGCGTTGCCGCCGTAGGCCATGAAGGGCAGGGTGATGCCCGTGAAGGGCAAGAGGCGCAAGATCCCGCCCATGATGACGACGGTCTGGAATCCGAGCAGGGCCGTGAGCCCGCCGGCCGCCAGGCGCACGAAGTCCGAGGGCGCGCGCTGGGCGACGCGGAAGCCCTCGCCGACGAGGGCGGCGAAGAGCGCGACGATCACGACCACCCCGAGGAAGCCGAGCTCCTCGGCCAGCGCCGCGAAGATCATGTCGGAGGTGACAAAGGGGATGGTGCCCGAGTGGCCGAGCCCCAGGCCGGTGCCGGCGACCCCGCCGGCGGCGATCGAGAACCAGCCGTAGGCCAGCTGGGTCGAGTGGGCGAGGTTGGCCCTCGTCCACGGGTCCAGCCACTCGCTGACCCGACCTTGGACCTGGTTGAAGAGGCGGTCGGCGATGAAGGCCCCGCCCACCAAGAGGCCGAACCCCAGGGCGACGTAGGTCTTGAGCCCGGTCGCCACCCAGAGCAGGGCGATGAAGAGCGCGAAGATCAAGATGGCGAAGCCGAGGTCGTTCTCGGCGCCCAGGATGGCCACCGAGAGGCCCCAGGCGGCGAGGATCGGCACGAGCACCTTGGGCGCCACGATCCGCCACGGGCCGAGGCGCTGGGTCGGGGTGGTGAGCAGGTCCCGGTTGGCCGCGAAGTACGACGCGAAGAACAAGACGAGCAGGATCTTCGCGAACTCCACCGGCTCGAAGGAGAAGTGGCCGAGGTAGATCCAGAGCCGGGCCCCGTTGACCGAGGTGCCGACCTTGGGGATCATCGGCGCGGCGAGCAGGAAGATCCCCCCGAGCAGGGTCAGGTAGCGGTACCGGTCGAGGTCGCGCACCCGGCGCACCACGACGAGCACGGCCGTGACCACCACGGCGCTCACGAGGTACCACAGGGACTGCTGGCGCGCGAGGGGCGGGTCCCAGCGCGCGATCTCCACGTAGCCGATGCCGTTGAGCAAGGTGGCGATCGGCAGCAGGACCTGTGAGGCCCGCGGGGCCAGACGGGCGATCACCACGTGCAGGCCGAGTGACACCACGACCATCCCGGCGAGGAACGAGACGTAGCTCGGGGGCATCCGGCCCTGGGCGCCCAGGTAGGCCAGGGCGTAGAAGGCGCCGGTGACCACCCAGGCGAGGAAGAGCAGGGTCAGCTCGGTCAGGCGCAGCCGGGAGGGCTTCGGCGTCGCGGCGCTGCCGGCGGCGGCCGGGGGGACGAGCGGGGCCGGCGGGCTCTCGCTGCGCGCGTGCTTCGCCACCGAAGAAGCGTACCAATACGATGGTGTCGAACGGACCCAGCGAGGAGAGCGACGCGGTGGCGATAGACCTGGTGGCCTTCGGCTCCGAGCGGTTCTCGAACCGGGAGCTCTCACGCCTGGAGTTCGGCGCGCGCCTTCTCGAGCTCGGCGAGGACCCCGGGCTCTCGGTGCTCGAGCGCTGCAAGTTCGTCGCGATCTTCGCGGACATGATCGACGAGTTCTTCCAGGTGCGGGTGGTCTCGCTGGAGGACAAGCTCGCCGCGGGCGTCCAGACGCCCTCGGTGGACGGCGTGCGGCCCCGCGAGCAGCTGGCCGCCATCCGCGAGCGGGTGCTCGAGCTCACCGAGCGCCAGGACCGCCTGCTGCGCGACCAGCTCCTGCCCGAGCTCGCCCGCGGCGGCATCGCCCTCGTGCCCCACGACCAGCTCGCCGCCCCGTCGCGCGAGCGACTGGCCAAGTACTTCGAGGAGAACGTCTACCCGATCCTCACCCCACTCGCGGTCGACCCCGGCCACCCCTTCCCGATGATCTCGAACCTGTCGCTCAACATCGCCGTGAGCGTCGTGGACCCGGTCACGGGCGACGAGCGCAGCGCGCGCGTGAAGGTGCCGAGTTCGCTGCCGCGGTTCCTCGAGGCGGGCGACGGCCAGTGGTGCCTGCTCGAGGACCTGATCATCGCCCACCTGGACAAGCTCTTCCCCGGGATGCGCATCGGTCGGGCGGACCTGTTCCGGGTCACCCGCAACGCCGACCTGACCCTGGACGAGGACGAGGCCGACGACCTGCTCGTCGCGGTCGAGATCGAGCTGCGCCGCCGGCGCTTCGGCGAGGCGCTGCGCGTCGAGATCCAGCGTGACATGTCCGAGGAGTTCATGACGCTGCTCGTCGACCAGCTCGAACTCGCGATGAGCCAGGTCTACGTGACCGACGCCTTCCTCGGGGTGCGCGACCTGTGGAGCCTCTACGGGATCGACCGGCCCGACCTCAAGGGGGAGAGCTGGTCGCCGGTCACCCCGCGTCGGCTCCTCGAGGGCGAGCACGTCGGCGACGTCTTCGCCGCGGTGCGCGAGGGCGACATCCTGCTGCACCACCCCTACGACTCGTTCACCGACTCGGTGGAGGCCTTCGTGGCCCAGGCCGCGAGCGATCCGCGGGTCGTCGGGATCAAGCAGGCGCTCTATCGCACCTCGGGCGACTCGCCGATTGTGGCTTCGCTCATCCACGCGGCCGAGCGCGGCAAGCAGGTGGTGGCGCTCGTCGAGCTGAAGGCCCGCTTCGACGAGGCGGCCAACATCGAGTGGGCCAAGGCCCTCGAGGACGCGGGCGTCCACGTCGTCTACGGCATCGTGGGGCTGAAGACCCACGCGAAGATCGCCCTCGTGCTGCGCGCCGAGGGCGACACCACGGTGCGCTACGCCCACGTGGGCACCGGGAACTACAACGACCGCACGGCGCGGGTCTACGAGGACTTCGGCCTGCTCACCCGCGACCCGGCGGTGACCCACGACGTCGGCGAGCTGTTCAACTTCCTCACCGGCTTCTCGCGCATCGGCGACTACGAGAAGCTCGTGGTGAGCCCCCTGGCGGCGCGCCAGCGGGTGATCGAGCTGATCGACGCCGAGCGCGCGCGTGGCCCCGAGGGCCGCATTGCGATCAAGGTCAACGGGCTCACCGACCCGGCGGTGATCGACGCCCTCTACGAGGCGTCGGCCGCCGGGGTGGGGATCCGGCTTGTCGTGCGCACGCTGTGCTGCCTGCGCCCGGGGGTGCCGGGGCTCTCGGAGAACATCACGGTCCACTCCCTGGTGGGTGAGTTCCTCGAGCACTCGCGCCTCTTCCTCTTCGGCCAGCCCGGCGAGCCCGGTTTCCGCGCGTACCTCGGCTCGGCCGACCTGATGGAGCGCAACCTCGACCGGCGCGTCGAGGTGCTGGTGCCCCTGGAGAACCCGGCGCTCGCGCGCGAGCTGGTCGACGCCTTCGAGGTGACCTGGAGCGACGACGAGTTCACCTGGGTCCTCGGCACCGACCGGCGCTGGCGCCGGCTCCAGCCGGTCAACCACCTGAGCGCCCAGCGCGAGTTCAAGCGTCGGGCGCTGGACCGGGCCCGGTCGTACTCGCCGGCCTAGGGCTGCGAGCGTCCTTGCGCCACTGCAAGGACAGGTAGGCGAGCCCGCCCACGGGGATCGGCAGCCAGAAGTTGATGAGCCGGTACGCCAAGACGGCGAGGATCGCCTGGGCGTGGGGGACGCCGAAGCCGACGACGGTGGCGATGAGGACGCCCTCGACGACCCCGAGCCCGGCCGGGGTCACCGGGATGACGGCGAGGACGTTCGCGAGCCCGTAGGCGACGAGCAGGTCGACCGGGGAGAGGACCGAGCCGAAGGCCCAGAGGAAGACCCACAGGCAGGCCGCGTCGAGGAGCCAGTTCAGGGCCGCCCAGGTGAAGGCCCACCAGAGCTTGCGCCGGTTCGCGATGAGCAGGGTGATGCGCTCGGCCACGCGGGCGAGGATCGAGGAGATCCGGTCGGGGTTGACCCGGGGGACCCGCCGGGCGACGGCGCGCAGCCACACGTCGGCGCGCCGCTGGCCGCGGGTGATCATGATGATCGTGCCGAAGAAGGCGAGGAGCAGGAAGACCCCCGCCAGGGCCGCGAAGCCGTAGAGGGGGTTGAACCCGTTGAGCGGAATGGAGACCACCAGGGCCATCCAGAAGATCAGGTTGAGCACGACGGCCGAGCCGGCGCCCTGTGCGGCCAGGGCGAAGGCGTTGGCGTCCTTGGGCACGCCGAAGGCGTTGAACATCCGATAGGCCAAAGCGCCGGCCGGCGCGGTGCCCCCGGGCACCACGTGGCCGATGGCGAGGCCCGCCAGGTTGACCCGCAGCGTGTCGTAGTGGCCGGGGGCGAAGGGGAAGAGCACCGTGCGGGTGAGCTCCACGTAGCACATGAGGGCCGCCGCCTCGAGCACGACGGCCACCGCGACCAGGACGGGGTTGACGCTGCGCAGCAGGGGCAGGGACTGGCGGGCCGAGGCGAACTGGGGGAGGACCAGGTACTCGGCGACGAAGATCAACAGCCCCAGGCTCAAGACGAGACGGAGCTCGCGCGGCAGGCGGAATCGGGGGGTCGCAGCCTCGGGCATAGCTCGTCTCCAGGCGCCCGGCCCCCGCGGGAGCGGACCAGGTCGAGTCTAGGGGACACCCTAGACTCGCCGGGTGCCCACGCTGGTGGTGCTCCCCACCTACAACGAGATCTTGAACGTGGGCGAGATGCTGCGCACCCTGCGCACGGTGGTGCCCGAGGTCGACGTGCTGGTCGTCGACGACAACAGCCCCGACCACACGGCCGAGGTGGCCCGCGAGCTCGCCGAGGAGCTGGGCCGGATTCACGTGCTGGCCCGGGCCGACAAGGGCGGGTTGGGCCAGGCGTACCGCGCCGGGTTCGCCTGGGGCATCGCCCACGACTACGACCGCTTCGTCGAGATCGACTGCGACTTCTCCCACGACCCCAAGGCGCTGCCGAGCCTGCTCGAGGCGGCGAACGACCACGACGTGGTGATCGGCTCGCGCTACGTCCCGGGCGGGCGCATCCCCAACTGGGCCCGGTCGCGGCGGCTCCTCTCGCGCGGGGGCAACGTCTACGCCTCGGTGATGCTGGGGCTCCGGGTGGCCGACTCGACCTCGGGGTATCGGGTGTACTCGCGCCACGCGCTCGAGGTGATCGGCTTCACCAGCGTGCGCGCCGAGGGCTACGGCTTCCAGATAGAGATGACCCACCGTGCCCGACGCGGGGGGCTGCGCCTGGCCGAGGTGCCCATCTCGTTCAGCGACCGCGAGCGCGGCGAGTCCAAGATGTCCTTCGGGATCGTCGTCGAGGCGCTGTGGCTGGTGACCCTCTGGGCCCTGGAGCGTCCCTTGCGCCTGCTCAGACGCTCTCGCTGAGCAGCGCCGCCAAGACCACCGCCAGCTTGTTGCGGGTCTCCTCGCGCTCGGCGATCGGGTCGGACTCGGGGACGATGCCCGCGCCGGCCCACGCCTCGAACTGGGCCCCGTCGAGCACCACCCCGCGCAGCCCGAGCCACCACTCGCCGTCGCCCTCGCGGTCGACCCAGCCGAGCGGCCCGGCGAAGTGGCCCCGGTCGTGGCGCTCGAGCCGGGCGAGCGCCGTGAGCGCCTCGTCGCGCGGCCGGCCCCCGACGGCGGCCGTGGGGTGCAAGAGGCGCGCGACGGCCAGGGCGTCGGGGGCCGGGTCGCCGTGGGCCACGATCCAGGTCCCGAGGTGGGCCACCGACCCCAGGGCCACGATCGAGGGCGCGGGGTCGGCCGAGACGTCGTCGTAGGCCTCGGCCAGGCGCGCGACGATCTCGTCGACCACGACCGCGTGCTCGTGGAGGTTCTTGCCGCTGTGCAGCAGCCACTCGCCGTAGCCCTCGGCGGCGCCGTCGGAGGGGAGCGCGATCGTGCCCGCCAGGGGGTGGCAGCGCACCTCGACGCCGCGGCGGCTCGCGAGCAGCTCGGGGCTCGCCCCGACGAAGCGTCGGCGCTCGGGGGTGGGCAGGCTGTAGAGGGTGCTCACGGCCTCGCGGCGGCGCAGCCGCGCGGCGAGCGCGCCGGGGTCGATCACGGCGCCGACGGCCCCGCGCACCGCCCGGGCGAGCACGACCTTGTCGAGCTCCTTGGTGCGCAGCTCCTCGACGGCCTGGGCCACCAGGCGGGCGTAGCCCTCGGGAGTGGGGCGAAGCTCGAGCTCGACGGGCGCCTGCAGCCCCTGGCGGGGCGGGTCCACGGACTCGACGAGGGAGCGGGGGTCGGGGCTCGCCGCGGGCGCCGTGAGGAAGGCCCGCCCGCCGGGGGTCTGGGTCACGAGGTACTCGGGGACGTCGAGCTGGCCCGCGCGGGCCCGGTCGAAGGGCAGGGTCGCGAAAGCCAGCGCCCCGGTGCCGCTCGGCCCGTCGTCGCCGGTGAGCTCGACGCCCGCGAGCGCGGGCGGGACGCCCGTCGTCCCGGCGAGGCCGTCGTCGAGGGCGACGCGCAGGAGTCGCCGGCCGAACCCGGCGCGCAGCGCGTCGGGGGACTCGACGAGCCACCCCTCGCGCGCGGCGAGGGTCCGCAGGCGCTCGACGTTGAAGGGCGCGACCTCGCGCCGGACGAGCCTCACGCCCGCCTCGTCGCGACGAACTGCTGGCTGAGCCCGCCCAGGATCACCCGGTGGTTGACGGCGGAGAAGCCCCCGTCGCGCAAGAGGGCGGCGACGCCGGCGGCGTCGGGGAGGTACGCGGTCGAGGCCGGGAGGTAGCGGTAGGCCTGGCGGTCCGAGAGCAGTCCGCCGAGGACGGGCACGACCTTGCGGAACCAGAGGCGGAAGCCGGCTCGCCACGGTCCTCGGCGCGGCTCGGCCACCTCGAGGATGGCGATCCGCCCGCCCGGGCGCACCACCCGGCCGATCTCGGCCAGGGTGCCGGCGAGGTCGGTGAAGTTGCGCAGCGCGTAGCCGCACGTCGCCCCGTCGACGCTCGCGGTGGCGAAGGGGAGGGTGAGGGCGTCGGCCTGGACGCGATCGGCGACGTCGTGGGCGTGGGCCAGCATGTTGTAGCTGAGGTCGGTGGCGATCGGGCGCAGTCCCTGGCGGGCCAGCTCGCGGCTGAGGTCACCGGTCCCGGCCGCGACGTCGAGCACGACGCTGCCGCTCGCCAGGCGCAGGTCGGCCACGACACGGCGCCGCCAGCGCGCGTCGAGGCCGAAGGTCATCAGCCGGTTCACCAACTCGTAGCGCCCGGCGATGGCGTCGAACATCGAGCGCACCTGGCGCGTCTTGGCGTCGCCCTGGGGGAGCGTCGTCACGTCAGCGGTAGAAGCGGGTCAGGGTCTGGGCGGCGCAGGCCGGCTTGTGCTGACCCCGGACCTCCACGGTCACGTCGAGGGCGACCTGGACCCCGCCGGCGACCTCCTCCACCGACGCCAGGGTGGCGCCGGCGCGCACCTCGCTCCCCACACGCACCGGGGAGGTGAAGCGCACCCGGTTCGAGCCGTAGTTGACACCCATCGAGACGCCCTCGACGCGCAGGATCGAGCCGACGAGCACCGGGATGAGCGAGAGGGTCAGGTACCCGTGGGCGATGGTGCCGCCGAAGGGCCCGGCGGCTGCCCGCTCGGGGTCGACGTGGATCCACTGGTGGTCGCCGGTGGCGTCGGCGAACAGGTCGACCTGGTCCTGGGCGACGACCCGGTAGTCGGAGTAGCCGAGGTGCGCACCGACGTGAGCGGCCAGCTCGTCGAGGGGGATGGTCGTCGCGGCCATGTCGGGGCCAGACTACCGGTCGGGCGGGGTGGGGCCGAGTCCCTAGACTCGTCGCGTGTCCGACGTGGAGCCCCACCACCGCCAGGTGGCCAACGGGGGGTTCCGCGCCGCACTCTTCGGCCTGGCCGACGGACTGGTCACCAACGTGTCGCTCATCTTGGGCTTCGCCGGCGCCAACCCGGGCCACAGCGTCGTGCGACTGGCGGGCCTCGCGGGTCTGGTCGCGGGGGCCTTCTCGATGGGCAGCGGCGAGTACCTCTCGGTGCGCTCCCAGCGCGAGCTCCTGCTCTACGAGATTGAGGTCGAGCGCCGGGCCCTCGCCACCTCGCCCGAGGCCGAGCGCGTCGAGCTGCGCCAGACTTTCATCGACCAGGGCATCAGCGAGGAGCTGGCGGAGCGGCTGAGCACCGATCTCATGCGTGACCCCGAACTCGCCCTGCGCACCCACACGCGCGAGGAGCTCGGGGTCGACCCGAGCGCCATCGGGGCACCCTGGACGGCGGCGCTGTCGTCGTTCGTCCTCTTCTCCCTCGGCGCCCTCGTCCCGCTGCTCCCGTGGCTCGTGACCTCCTCGGGCGAGGAGGTGTGGTGGTCGGTCGGGCTGACGGCGGTCGTCACCGCCGCGGTGGGCGCCGGGGTCGGCCACTTCACCCGGCGGGGCCTCACCTACGCCGCCGGACGCATGCTGCTCATCACGGGTCTCTCGGCGGCCGTCACCTACGGGATCGGCCACCTCGTCGGCGTCGGCTAGTCCGACGCGGCGAAGCGCACGAGGAGGTCTTCGCGCTCCAGGGTGAAGCCGAGCGACGCGTACAGGCGCCGGGCGGGCTCGTTGGACTCATCCACGAACAACACGGCGGACGCCACGTTGCGCCGGGCGAGCACCTGCAGGCCCTGGGTGACCATCAGCCGGCCCAGGCGGCGACCCTGGACCGCGGGGTCGACCGAGATCACGTAGATCTCGCCGAAGCGGTCCGGGTGCAGCTCGTGGACCTTGGTCCAACACGACGCGGCGACGCGCCCGTCGAGCTCGAGCACGAGGAATCCCGAGGGGTCGAACCACGGCTCGGCCATGCGCTCGGCGAGGTCGGCCTCGTCCCAGGCCCCCTGCTCGGGGTGGTCGGCGAAGGCCGCGTTGTTCTGGGCCAGCCACGCGGTGGCGTCGCGCGAGGGCTCGAAGGTGCGCAGGACGGCGCCCTCGGGCACCGGCTCGACCGCGACGGGCAGGCGCACGCGCAAGAGCTGGAGCATGCGCACGGCCGCGCCGCCCAAGGGGGCGTCGGCGCGGTCGCGGGTCCACCAGTCGATGACGTCGTGGCGCTCCTCCAGCGCCGCGAGCAGCGCCGGGTCGACGCCCCCGCCGCACATCTCCACGGTGGTGTGGGCGCCGGGCGTGGCCGACGCGTAGCCCACCAGGCCGCCGTCGTGGGCCAGCCAGTGCTCGGCCCGTCGCCCGTGCACCACGGCTCGCCGGCGCCCTTCGTCGATGGACTCGCGCCCGAGCTCGGCCTCGGTGCGATCGAGCAGGCTGAGAACCTCGAGTCGCTCCGGCGGGGTCAGGGAGGGGACACACCGCCAGGCGATCGGCACGGTGGAACCCTACCGGGGCGACGTCGCTAGGCCACGCGCTGGGCGATGCGCCCCGAGGTGATCGTGTTGATCTCGGTCTGGGTCGACATGGGGCCTCGAACGGGTCGGGTCGGGACGGTCGGCGCCTAGCGTACTGGTCGTGATCGTCGCGCCCGAGCCCAGTACCGCTCGGCTCGCCTGGTCGGCCGTGGTCGTCTCGGGGCCCGAGGCCGAGTCGTTCCTCTCGGGCCAGCTCACCCAGGACGTGGTCGGACTCGACGAGCCCCGTTGGAGCCTGGTGCTCCAGCCCGACAGCCTCGTCGTGGCGCCGGTCCAGGTCACCCGGCGCGACGGGGAGCTCGCCGTGGTGCTCGAGCGGGGCCTGGCCGAGGTGACCCTCGCGCGCCTCACGCGCTTCAAGCTGCGCGTGGCGTGCGCGCTCGAGCTCGTCGACTCGCTCGAGCTCGTCGACTCGCTCGAGGGGCCGTTCGCAACCCTGGGCGAGCGCGTGGCCGCGCGCTGGCCGGGGGCGCCCGAGGTGGCGCGCGGGCTCACCCCGCACGGCCTCGGTCGCCGGGTGCTCGAGGCGACGGTGTCGTTCACCAAGGGGTGCTACACCGGCCAAGAGCTCGTGGGGCGCCTCGACGCGCGCGGGGCGCGCGTGCCGTGGCGGCTGGTCGCCGCGTGTGGACCGAGTGTCGAGGCGATCGAGGCGGTGCTCACCGGTCGCGGGCCGGAGGGGCCGCGCGGGGTGACGACGGCGATCGAGCGCGCCGGCGCGATCGAGGTGCTCGGGGTGGCCCACCGCACGCTCGCGGCCGGACACTACGGCGAGGTCTCGCTCTACGAGGTCGACGAGGCCCCGAGCGCCGCTGAGTAGGGTGGGCCCTCGTGGGGGCGGTCCATGCGACTAGCGGCTGAGGGCCTCTTCGTCAAGGTCTCGGGGGTCACCACGGAAGAGGACGCCCTCTTCGCGGTCGCCCTGGGGGCGAACGCCGTCTCGTTTGACGTCTCACGCAGCGAACGCCAGGTCCCGGTCTCGACGGTGGGCGACATCGTCAAGCGCCTCCCCCAGGGCGTGGTCGCCGTGGGTGCCTTCCACCACGAGCTGCCCCAGCGGGTCGTCGAGGTGGCCAACGCCACGGGCCTCGCGGCCGTCGAGCTGTCCGGGCCCGCCGCGGTGGAGGACCTGCTCTACGTGAGCGAGCGGGTGAACCACCTGCTGCGCGCCGTGCCCTACGACGCCGAGCAGCTCTCCACCGCCGGGGGAGTCGACTACCTGCTGGTGCCCGACCTCGACGAGCCGGCCGCCCTCGGGGCGTCCCTCGAGCTGCTCGCGCGCTCGGGCCCGCGCACGCCGGTGATCGCCGCCGGCGGGCTCGACCCCGAGAGCGTCATCGGGGTCGTCCAGCACTACCCGGTCTTTGGGGTCGACGTGCGCGCCGGGATCGAGCGCTCACCGGGTCGGATCGACCCGGTCGCGCTGGGGGAGTTCGTGGCCAACGCGCGCTGGGCCTACGCCCACAGCGAGGTCGAGCGCCACTTCGACGAGTGGACGCTCTAGGCGGGCCCTCGGCGCAGGATCACGCTGCCGTTGTGGCCGCCGAAGCCGAAGGAGTTCGAGAGCACGACGTCGACCGTCGCCGCGCGCGGCGCCCCGATCACCACGTCGAGTCCGACCGCGGGGTCGACGGTGGTGGTGCCGGCGGTGGGCGGGATGACCTGGTGCTGGAGGGTGAGCACCGAGGCGACGGCCTCGAGGGCGCCGGCGGCGGCCAGCGAGTGGCCGAGGTGGCCCTTGATCGAGGTGACCGGTGGGGCGCCCTCCGCGAAGACCGCGCGCACCGCGACCGACTCGGCGAGGTCGTTGAGCGGCGTCGAGGTGCCGTGAGCGTTGATGTGCGACACGTC
Source organism: Actinobacteria bacterium 21-73-9 (assembly GCA_002255565.1). Classification (GTDB taxonomy): domain Bacteria; phylum Actinomycetota; class Acidimicrobiia; order Acidimicrobiales; family RAAP-2; genus RAAP-2. The sequence continues at coordinate 8,947 of NCBE01000043.1, read as the reverse complement.
CCCGGGCGCGAGGCCGGCGTCCTCGAGCGCCAGGGTCATCGAGCGAATCGCGCCGCGGCCCTCGGGGTCGGGGGCGGTGAGGTGGTAGGCGTCGGCCGTCGAGGCGGCGCCGACGACCTCGGCGAGGATCGTGGCGCCGCGGGCGAGCGCGTGCTCCCACTCCTCGAGGACCAAGACGCCAGCGCCCTCGCCCATCACGAAACCGTCGCGCTCGACGTCGAAGGGGCGCGACAGCCCCCGGCTGGAGAGGGCGGTCATGTTGCGAAAGCCCGCCTCGGCGATCTCGACGATGACGGCCTCGGCGCCGCCGGCGAGCACGACGGGGCAGCGACCCGTCGCGACGAGCCGCGCCCCGTTGCCCACCGCGTGGGTCCCGGCCGCGCAGGCCGTGGTCACCGTCTCGGCCGGCCCGCCGAGGCCAAAGCGCATGGACACCGCGGCGGTGGCGGCGTTGGGCATCATCATGGGCACCATGAAGGGCGACACCCGGTCACGTCCCTTGGTCGTGAGGACCCCGACCTGCTCGAGCACCGTCTGCAGGCCACCGATGCCCGTCGTGACGACGCTGCCGCCGTCGAGGAGGGGTCCCTCGAGCCCGCTCTGGCGCCACGCCTCGTCCGCCGCCATGAGGGCGTAGAGGGTGAACGGGTCGAGCCGGCGCAGTTCCTTCGGTCCCCCCAGGTGGGACGCGTCGAAGGGCGCGATCGTCATGGCGCCCGGCGCCACGGGCCGCAGCAGCGCTGACCAGAGCGCGTCGACGCCCACGCCCGCGCAGCTCAAGGCGCCGACGCCGGTCACCGCCACCCGGTGACCGGCGATGGGTCCGGAGGGGGTGAGCCCGACGCGCACTACAGCTTGGCGTAGATGAGTTCGAAGGCCTCGCCGACGGTCTTGATCTCCTTGAGCTCATCCTCGGCCACCTCGATGCCGAAGGTCTCCTCCAGCGCCATCACGAGCTCGACGAGGTCGAGGCTGTCGGCGCCGAGGTCGTCACCGAACGACGCCTCGGGGGTCACCTGCGACGGGTCCACGGCCAACACCTCGACGGTGTCGTCCTTGAACTTCTTGAAGGCTTCCTCGCGGTCCATGGTGTGTGTTCCTCCGTGTTGGTCGACCCATGGTACTTGGGCCGACGCGCGCACCGCGCCCTAGTGGCCGAGTGAGAGGCCCCCGTCGACGACGATCACGGCGCCGGTGATGTAGCGCGCGCGGTTACCGGCGAGGAACCCCACCACGTCCGCGATATCGGAGGGAGCGCCGGCGTGGCCGAGAGGGATGCGCGAGGTCATCGCCTCGCGCGAGGCGAGGTCGGTGGTCATCTCGGTGTCGATGAGTCCGGGCGCGACGACGTTGACCGTGATCGAGCGCGAGGCCACCTCGGAGGCGAGCGAGCGGGCCATCCCGACGAGCCCGGCCTTGGCGGCGGCGTAGTTGGCCTGGCCCGGCACGCCCATGAACGGCGAGACCGAACCGATGAAGACGATCGAGCCCTGGCGGTGGCGCACCATCGACGAGAGGGCGGCCCGGGCGCAGTAGAAGGCGCCGTCGAGGTCGGTGGCCAGAACCTCGCGCCACTGCTCGTCGCTCATGCGCAGGGCGAGCCCGTCGCGGGTGATCCCCGCGTTGACGACGAGGACCTCGACGGGCCCGAACCGCTCGACGCTGGACTTGACGGCGGCGGCCACCGCGTCGGAGTCGGCGACGTCGACGGCCATCGCCGCGGCGCAGCCGACGGGCGCGACGCCGCTGCGCGAGAGCCCCACGACCTGGTCGCCCAGGTCGACGAAGTGCTCGGCGATGGCGGCGCCGATGCCGCGGCTGGCGCCGGTGACGATGACGTGTCGGCTCACGGGACGATCGCTCCCATCTCGGCCGGGTCGGCCGGTGCGTACTGGTGGTCGAAGGCGCGGATGCGCTTGGTGAGACCGGTGAGGACGGCCCCGGGGGGCATCTCGATCGAGACGCGCACCGAGCTGGGCAAGGCGAGGGTCGCCTCGAGGAACTGCACGGGCGAGGTCAGCTGGCGCGAGAGAAGGTCGCGCCACTCGTTCGGGTCGCCGTGGGGTCGCCCGTCGACGTTGGCGACGATGACGTGCTCGGTGGCGCCCCAGGTGGCGCGCGCGAGCGCCGCGTCGAGGTCGTCCTGGGCCGGCGCCATGAGCGGCGAGTGGAAGGCGCCGCCCACGGGCAGGGCCGTCGCGCGACGCCAGCCGAGGTCCCGGTGGCGTTCGAGCAGGTCGGTCAGGCCCTCGCGGGTGCCGCTCACGACCACCTGTTGGTCGCCGTTGACGTTGGCCACCCACACGCCCTCGAGCGCCGAGAGGGCGGCGCGGGCCTCGTCGTCCCCGCCCATCAGGGCGACCATCGAGCCGGGGACCTCGCGGGCCGCGCGGGCCATCGCCAACCCGCGCACCGCGATCAGGCGGGTGCCCTCGTCGAGCGAGAGCAGGCCCGCGGCCACCAGGGCGCTGAACTCGCCGAGGCTGTGGCCGAGGAGGTAGCGGGGCCGCAGCCCGCCGGCGACGAGGTGGCGGTAACCGACCAGCGAGAGCGCGAACGTGGCCAGCTGGGCGTGGTCGGTGCGCACGACCTCGTCGTCTTCGGCCTCGAGCAGCAGTCGGGCCACGTCGACCCCGGCGGCGTCGGAGACCGCGGCGACGAGGGCCCAGTGCTCGCTCGAGCGCCACGCGACGCCCGCCCCCGCACTGATCGAGCCCTGACCGGGGAAGAGGGCGACGACGTCCTCGGCGAAGCGTGGGGCTGACCCGGCCATCGGGACCACGCTAACAGCGCCCCTCGGGCGCATCGGGTGGTCGCGGCCGCGGTGGGGGCCTAGGCGAGGGCCGTTCAGACCTCGACCAGGTGGCCGTCGGGATCGAGGAAGGCCGCCGAGCGCATGCCCCAGGGCTGGTCGGTCGGGGGCTGGACCAGCTCGGCGCCGTGCGCCCGGGCCCGGGCGAGCAGGGCGTCGGGGTCGTCGACCTCGACCGTGATCTGCTGGTCGACGCGCCCGGACGACGGGGCGACCCGCTCGGCGAACTGGCGGAGGGCGTTGTCGCGCGCGCGCAGCCCGAGCACGACGTTGCCCCAGGCGAACTCGGCGTAGGAGCCCGCGTCCATCGTCGGCTCCCGACCGAGGACGTCGCGGTAGAAGTCGCGAGCGCGGGCGACGTCGGCGACGTAGAGCATGGTCACGGCCCGGGCGCTCGGGGTGTCCGCCACGGCGCGCGAGCCTCGACGAGGGCGCCCGCCGGCGCCGGGTCGTGGGTGGCGGTTCGTGCCCGGAGTGGGACTCGAACCCACACACCCTTTCGAGTAAAGGCTTTTGAGGCCTCCGCGTCTACCGATTCCGCCATCCGGGCCGTCGGGTCACGCTACCAGTTCACCCTAGGGTGACGGCGGTGAGGGCGCGCATCTATCGCACCGAGGTCGCCCTGCTCGACGTCGTCGAGGGCGGTGCGCAGACCCACGCGTCGCGCCCGCGCCTCTACCTCGAGCTCGAGCTCGACGGGGTGACGGGCTTCGGCGAGGTCGCGCCCCAACCGGTCGCCCTCAACGGCGACCCCGGAGTCGACGAGGTGATCGTCGCCGCGCACCGGGCGCTCGCTCGGGTGCGCGAGTGGGCGGGTCGCGAGGGGGTGCCCCCGTGGTGGCGCGTGGGGGTCGCGGTCGACGGCACCCCGGCGGCGCGCGCGGCGGCGGCCCTGGTGGAGATGGCGCTGGTCGACCGCGAGCTGCGCGCGACCGGGCGTACCTTGGCTGACCTGTGGCCGGCGCGCCACGAGGTGCGCACGACCGCCACCGTCTCGCTGCTCTCATCGGCTCCCTGGCGGGTGTCGTCCGGGGCCGCGCGGGTGCGCGCGAAGTGCGCGCCCGGGCCGCTCGCGCCCGAGGCCCTCGAGCGCCTCGAGGCGCTCGAGGTGCCCGTCCTGCTCGACTACAACGCGACGGCCCTCGACGCCGAGGGCGTGCTCGACCGGGTCCGGGAGGTCGCCCGGCGTGCCCGGATCGCGGCCCTGGAGCAGCCCTTCGCCCCCGGCAACCTCGCCGAGACCGCGCGACTCGCCGAGCGCCTCGACGAGGTCGGGGTCGCGGTCAGCCTCGACGAGGGCGTGCGCACGCTCAGCGACCTGCGCGGGGCCGCGCGCTACCGGGCGGCGACGGTGGTCTGCGTGAAGCCGGCCCGGGTGGGAGGGCTGGCCCAGGCGCTCAGCCTCATCGAGCGCGCCCGCGGTCTCGGACTGACCCCCTACCTCGGCGGGTTCTTCGAGTCGCCCTACGCTCGGGCGGTGCATCGGGCGCTCGTGGCCCACGCGGTCGACGAGCCGAGCGACGTCGCCGACGTGGCCGTCCCGGGGCCGCCCGAGGCCGTCGCGGCGTCGGGGTCGGTGGGACTGTGGCCCTCGCCCGAGACGCTGGCCGGGGCCGGGGTGCTCGAGGCCTGAGAGGGGAGGGCCCGTAGACTCGGCCCGTGGGATCTGTGGCGCAGAGGCGCCGCCTCGAGGATGTCCAGCGCCGACTGGTCGTGGCCCGTGAGAACCTGGCGGTGCTCGACGAGCAGGTGGCCAAGTGGCGCGAGGACCTCGACGAGGCGCGCATCCGGGCCCTGGTGTCCGAGACGCCCCTGCAGGCCAAGGAATACGATGACCTCTCTCGACAGGTCAGTGTCGCGACGGCCGAGCTCGAGCGACGCGCCCTCGAGGTGGGCGCGCTGGTGCGCGCGCGCGACGAGCTGTTGCGGGTGTGGACTCCCGAAGGGTGACGATGGGCAAGCGAGTGGTCATAGCCGACGACGAGTCGATCATCCGACTCGACCTCAAAGAGATCCTGGAGGACGACGGCTACGAGGTGGTGGGCGAGGCGGCCCGCGGCGACGACGCGCTCGCCCTGATCGAGCGGCACCGGCCGGACCTGGCGCTGCTCGACGTGAAGATGCCCGGACTCGACGGCATCGAGGTCGCCCAACGGGTGAAGGGCGGGGACACCGTCGTGGTGCTGCTCACCGCCTTCAGCCAGCGCAGCCTCATCGAGGCGGCCCGTGACGCGGGGGTCTCGGCCTACCTCGTCAAGCCCTTCCGCTCGAGCGAGATCCTGCCCAAGCTGGCCGCCCTCTTGAGTCCCAGTGAGGCGCCCGCCGGTGACGAGGCGGCCCACCGGGCCGAGGACAAGATCGAGACGCGCGAGATCGTCCAGCGCGCCAAGGAGCGGCTCATGGCCGAGCGGGGCCTCGACGAGCCCACGGCCTTCGAGGTCATCCAGCAGTCGGCCATGCGGGGGCGCACCCGGATGCGCGACGTCGCCCAGCGCATCTTGAAGGGCGAGTTCGTTGGCTGAGGGGCCCGACGAGCGGCCCTACCTCCTGCTCGACGGGATGAGCCTGGCCTTTCGGGCCTTCTTCGCGCTGCCGACCGACATCCAGACCTCCTCGGGGCTGATCACCAACGCCCTGCACGGATTTGCCTCGATGCTGGCCTCCCTCGTCGCCGACCACCGTCCCCGGGCGGTCGCCGTCGCCTTCGACCTGCCCGGGGGCACGTTCCGTGACGATCTGACCCCGGACTACAAGGGCGGTCGCGCCGCGACGCCGCCCGAGATCGAGCCCCAGTTCGACCTCATCCGGGGGCTCTGTGAGTGCCTGGCCATCCCGGTGCTCGGGGTCACGTCCTTCGAGGCCGACGACGTGCTGGCCACCCTCGCCACCCGGGCCCGCGACGCCGGTCGGCCGGTGATCGTGGTGTCGGGTGACCGCGACACCTTCCAACTGGTCGAGGACCCCCTCGTGCGGGTGCTCTACAACCGGCGCGGGGTGTCGGACTACTCGCTCTACGACGAGGCCGGCATCGTCGAGCGCTGCGGGATCGAGCCCCAGCGCTACCCCCTGCTGGCGGCGCTGCGCGGGGACACCTCGGACAACCTCCCGGGCGTGCCCGGGGTGGGGGAGAAGACCGCGGCGAAGCTCTTCGGGCAGTACCGCGACCTCGACGAGCTCTACGGGCACCTCGGGGACCTCACGCCCAAGCTGCGCGAGAACCTGGGGGCCTACGAGGAGCGGGTGCGCAACAACGCCGAGGTGATGCGCCTGGTGCGCGACGTGCCGCTCGAGGTGTCCCTCGACGACCTGCACCTGGGTGGCTGGCGCCGTGAGGAGTTCGTCGCCTTTACCGATCGCTACGAGCTGCACACCGTGCGTACGCGCTTCGAGCGGTTGATGCGCGAGGGCCTCCTGGGTGAGCCGTCCGACGGGGCCGCGCCGGCCCCGGTCGCCGACGCGCCGAGGGCGGCGCCCGGGCCGGTGCTGCGCGTGGGTGAGCTCGCCGAGGTGCTCGACGGGGGTGGGGACCTCGCGGTCGCCCTCGAGGCCGGCCGTGTGGCTCTCCTCGACCCGGCGAGCGGCGCCGCGTGGGTGGGCGAGCTCGACGCGGCGATCGACGCGCTCGTCGGGCGCCGGTTCGCCGGGCACGACGTGAAGGCGCTCTACCGTCGGGCGAGTGAGCGGGGGGTCGAGCTCGCCGACCCGCTCGACGACACCGCGGTCATGGCCTTCTTGCTCGACGCGGTGAGCGGCCGCTACGCCCTCGCCGACGTGGCCGAGCGCTACCTCGGCGAGTCGACCGGCGGGGCCCCGACGCTCTTCGGCCGGGGCGACGAGGAGCTCGCGGGGGCGGCCGCGCTCGTGGCGCGGCTGCGCGACGCGCTCACGGGCGAGGTGGAGCGATGGGGGCTCGTGCGGGTCTACCGGGAGATCGAGCTGCCCCTGGTCGGGGTGCTCGGGCGGATGGAGGCGCGCGGGATCTGCGTGGACTCGGCGATGCTGCGCACGATCGCCGGGGAGTTCGCCGCCGAGGCCGCCGACCTCGACGGGCGGATCCAGGCGATGGCCGGCCACCCCTTCAAGGTCAACTCGCCCCAGCAGCTCCAGGTCGTGCTCTTCGACGAGCTCGGCCTGCCGAGGGGCAAGCGCATCAAGACCGGCTACTCGACCGACGCGACGACCCTCGAGGCCATCGCGGACGCGCACCCCGTCGTGGCGCTCATCTTGCGCTTCCGCGAGGTCGAGAAGCTGCGCAGCACCTACGGCGCCCCCCTGATCGACGCCGTGGCGCCCGACGGGCGAATCCACGCCACCTTCAACCAGCTCGTCGCGCGCACCGGGCGGATCTCCTCGGAGAACCCGAACCTGCAGAACATCCCCGTGCGCACGCCCGAGGGCCGCCGACTGCGCTACGCCTTCACCGCGCGCGAGGGCTGGGCGCTGTGCGTGGCCGACTACAACCAGATCGAGTTGAGGATCCTGGCCCACCTCTCCCAGGACGAGGGGCTGCTGGGTGCCTTCGCCCACCACCAGGACGTGCATCGCGCCATCGCGGCCTCGGTGTTCGGCGTGACGCCCGAGGAGGTGACCCACGAGCAGCGCGAGCAGGCCAAGGCCGTCTCCTACGGACTGGCCTACGGCATGGAGGCCTTCGGGCTCAGCCAGCGCCTGGGCATCCCGGTCGCCGACGCCCGGGCGGTGATGGACCGCTACTTCGAGGGCTTCCCCAGCCTGCGGCGCTTCATGGACCGCACCATCAGCGAGATCCGCGCCCAGGGCTACTCGCGCACCGAGTTCGGGCGCATCCGGCCCTTCCCCGACCTCGCCACCGCCGTCGGCGCCCAGCGCCAGGCCGCCGAGCGCCAGGCGATGAACGCGGGGATCCAGGGGCTCGCCGCCGACGTCTTCAAGTCGGCGCTCGTGCGCCTGGACCACGCCCTCGCCGCGGCGGGTCTCGAGGCCCGCCTCGTCCTGCAGGTCCACGACGAGGTCCTCGTCGAGGCGCCGGGCGCCGAGCGCGAGGCGGTCGCCGGAATCGTGCGCGAGAGCCTCGAGCACGCCGCCGCCTTGAGCGTGCCGCTCGAGGTGAGCCTCGCGTGGGGCGACAACTGGGCGGTCGCCAAGGAGTAGGTGCTAGGCTCGCCCCTCGGGCCGACACCGGAGGCCCGCGTCGCGTCCCCTAGTCAGACCCCGGTGTGGTCAACCGAAAGTATGGCGATGACCGATTCCGCCGGCCTCCTCTCCGCCCAGCCGATGGGCACCTTCGACGAGCAGGGCGCCTACGTCCCGCGTAGCGTCACCGAGGACAACCTCCCCGACGCTGACCTGGCCGCCCTGGTGGGCGACAGCGTGCTCGAGTTCGACGACGGCGACCTGGTCGCGGGAACCGTGGTGAAGATCGACCGCGACGAGGTGCTGCTCGACATCGGCTTCAAGTCCGAGGGCGTGATCCCCTCGCGCGAGCTCTCGATCCGTAACGACGTCGACCCGTCCGAGATCGTCAGCCTGGGCGAGCGCGTCGAGTGCCTGGTCCTGCAGAAGGAGGACAAGGAGGGCCGCCTGGTCCTGTCGAAGAAGCGGGCCCAGTACGAGAAGGCCTGGGTCACGATCGAGGAGCTCAAGGCGAAGGACGAGGTCGTCAAGGGCGTCGTCATCGAAGTGGTCAAGGGTGGGCTCATCGTCGACATCGGCCTGCGCGGCTTCCTGCCGGCGTCGCTCGTCGAGCTTCGCCGCGTGCGCGACCTGCAGCCCTACATCGGTAAGACCGTCGAGGCGAAGATCATCGAGCTCGACCGCAACCGCAACAACGTGGTGCTCAGCCGCCGGGCGTGGCTCGAGGAGACCCAGAAGGAGCAGCGCGGGGACTTCCTTGCGAACCTCAAGCCGGGCGAGCGTCGCCACGGCGTGGTCAGCTCGGTCGTCAACTTCGGCGCCTTCGTCGACCTGGGTGGAATGGACGGGCTCATCCACGTCAGCGAGCTCAGCTGGAAGCACATCGACCACCCGAGCCAGGTCGTCTCGGTCGGCGACGAGGTCGACGTCGAGGTCCTCGACGTGGACTTCGCCAAAGAGCGCATCTCGCTCTCGCTCAAGGCCACCCAGTCCGACCCCTGGCAGGTCTTCGCCGACACCCAC
>NCBE01000042.1 GCA_002255565.1 Actinobacteria bacterium 21-73-9 | reverse complement strand
TGGAGGATCGTCTGGGGGGCGCCGACCCCGCGCAGCTCCGGCGGGCGGTCGGCCGTGACGACCAGCAGCGCCACCCGGGCGAGGTCGGCCTCGGCGACGGCGGCGTGGAGTTCGGCCGCGGCCGTGCCCGAGGTCACCACGACCACGACCGGTCGAGCGGTCGCGAGGGTCCGGCCGACGGCGAAGAAGGCGGCCGAGCGCTCGTCGAGGCGCACGTGGAGCGTCAGCCCCTCGGTCGCGGCCGCCGCGAGGGCGAGCGGCGTCGAGCGCGACCCCGGGGCGAGGACCACCTCGGCGATGCCGGCCCGGCGCCACTCGTCGAAGAGGGTCGCGGCGAAGGTGGCCTGCACCTCGCTCGGGCTCGGTACGCTACGGGTCAATGGGGCTCCTCGGGGTGGCGCGCGAGGGCTCGGGCCCGGTCCTGGTGTGGCTCCACGGCTTCACCCAGACCCGGGACTCGGCCCGTCACTACCGGACCATTCTGGCAACAGACTACGAGGTCCTCAGCCCCGACCTGCCCGGCCACGGCGGCAGTCCCTGGGCGCGGCGGAAGTCGCGCAGGCAGCGCTGCGCCACCCCGGGATCGTCTCGCGCCTCGTGGTGCTGAGCGCGAGCGCCGGCATCGAGGACGAGACCGAGCGGGCCGCGCGCCGCGCGCGAGACGAGGCGCTGGCGAGGCGCATCGAGCGCATCGGCGCCGGGGCCTTCCTCGAGGAGTGGCTGGCCCAGCCCCTCTTCGCGACCCTCCCGCGCGACGCCGCCGAGCGCGCCGCGCGCAGCGCCGACGCCGCCGGCCTCGCGGACTCGCTGCGCCGTGCCGGGACCGGGACCCAGGCGTGGCTCCTCGAGGACCTCGCCCGCCTCGAGGTGCCCACGCTCGTGCTCGCCGGAGAGCGCGACCCCAAGTTCGTCGAGGCCGGGACCCGCCTCGCCGGCGCCCTGGTGAACGCCCGACTCGTCGTGCTCGAGGGCCTGGGCCATGCGGCCCACCTCGAGGACCCGGCGGCCGTGGCGAGCGCGGTGCGCGACTTCCTCGCCTAACCCCAGTAGGTAGCCGTCGCGAGCAGCACGGCGACCACCCCGCCTAGGGCCAGCTGGGCGCGCGCCGAGTCGCGCAGCAGCGCGAGCAGCTCGCGCCCGTGGCGCGAGGAGAAGGCCAGGCGCAGCCCGGGGGCGTAGACCACGAGGGCGGCCAGCGCCGCCGCCAGCTCGCCCGCCCCCACGAGGGAGACCGCGACGACCGCGACCCAGAGCCCGTAGAGCCACGCGCCGCGGCGCCGTCCCAGGCGCGCGGCCAGGGTGCGCTTGCGCGCGGCGCGGTCGCCCTCGACGTCGCGCAGGTTGTTCGCCTCGAGCAGCGCGCAGGCCATGGCCCCGGCGGCGGCGCCGAGCCACCACGCGCGCGCCGGGATCGACTCGTGCTGGGCGTAGGCGGTGCCCACCGTGGCCACGAGGCCGAAGTAGACGAACACGAAGGCCTCGCCCAGCCCCAGGTAGCCGTAGGGCCGCGGACCGCCGGTGTACAGCCACCCGGCGGCGACCGCGCTCGCTCCGATCGCCACGAGCCACCACGACGTGCGCGAGGCCAGCACGAGGCCCGACGCCGCGGCCAGCGCGAAGGTGAGCCACGCCGCGTCGCGCACCCGCGCCGGGGCCACCAGACCCGACGCCGTGAGCCGGAACGGACCGACGCGCGCCGCGTCGGTGCCCCGCACGCCGTCGGAGTAGTCGTTGGCGTAGTTCGTCCCGACCTGCAGGGTGAGCGCGACCACGAGGCAGAGCAGGCCGTTCGCCCACTCGATCGGCGCGGGGCGCACCAGGGCGACCCCGAGCACGACCGGCACGGCCGCGGCGGGCAGCGTGCGCGGCCGCGCCGCCAGCACCCACCGACGGACCGGCCCGGGGGCCGGGGTCATGGGCGCTTGGGGTACTTCGAGAAGTCCGGCCGGCGCCGCTCGACGTAGGCGTTGCGCCCCTCCTGGCCCTCTTCGGACATGTAGAAGAGCATCGTCGCGTCCCCGGCCAGCTGCTGGATGCCGGCCAACCCGTCGTCGGCCGCGTTGAAGCCGCCCTTGAGCATGCGCAGCGCGATCGGTGACAGGGTGAGGATCTGGCGGCACCAGGCCACGGTCTCGCGCTCGAGGTCGGCGAGGGGCACCACGGTGTTCACGAGGCCCCAGGCGCGCGCCGTCTCGGCGTCGTACTGGCGGCAGAGGAACCAGACCTCCTTGGCGCGCTTGAGCCCGATGGTGCGCGCGAGCAGCGAGGCGCCGTAGCCGCCGTCGAACGAGCCGACGCGCGGGCCGGTCTGGCCGAAGCGGGCGTTGTCCGCGGCGAGCGTGAGGTCGCACACCAGGTGCAAGACGTGGCCCCCGCCGATGGCGTACCCCGCCACCTGGGCGATGACCGGCTTGGGCAGCCGGCGGATCTGGACCTGGAGGTCGAGCACGTTGAGCCGGCCGACCCCGTGCTGGGCGACCTCGTCGTCCCCCATGTAGCCGTCGGTGCCGCGGATCCGCTGGTCGCCGCCGGAGCAGAAGGCGTCGGGCCCGGCCCCGGTGAGGATCACCACGCCGACGGTCACGTCGTCGCGGGCGCGCTCGAAGGCGTCCTCGAGCTCAAAGAGCGTCTGGGGACGGAAGGCGTTGCGCACCTCGGGCCGGTTGATCGTGATGCGCGCGATGCCCTCGGCCGTCTCGTAGACGATGTCGCCGTACTCGCCCGCGCGCTCCCAGGCGGGCAGCGGCTGGGCGCGCAAGGCGTCGAGGGGGTCGGTCGGGGGGCCCTGGATCACGGTCGTCATGGCGTCCACGCTACCGAAGAGCTAGACCGGCGCGACCAGCCGGCCCGGGGCCGCCCGCTCGACGGGGCGCGCCTCGTGGCCGGCCAGTCGCTCGTGGAGCTCGGCGCGCACGGCCCTCGCCGAGCGGTCCTCGAAGCGGTTCACCCGCTGGAGTGGGTCGTCGGCCAGGTCGTAGAGCTCGCCCTCGGTGCCGTCGTGCAGGGCGCCCTTGGCGTACTCGGTGTAGAGGTGCGAACGGGTCACGATCGTGCGCACGTGCACCTCCACCCCGAAGAGGTCCGAGTCCCACTCGGTCACGGTGGCCGCGTCGCTCGGCACCGCCTCGTCACTCACGGGCAGCGCCTCGCCCTCGGTCCACGCCGGCCGCTCGCCCCCGGCGATCTCGAGGAACGTCGCGGCGAGCGACACCAGGCTCACCGGGGCGCTGACGACCGCGGGCGTCACCCCCGCCGAGCGGGCCGGCCGCCACACGAGCGGCAGGCGCACGAGGCCGTCGACGTGGTAGGGGCCCTTGAAGAGCAGGCCGAAGTCGCCCTGGAGCTCGCCGTGGTCGGAGGTGAAGACGACGTCGGTCTGCTCCCCCCAGCCTCGGGCCGCCACGACGGACAGCACCCGGCCGATCGCCTCGTCGATGAGCTCGACCTCGACCGCGTTGAGGGCGTTGACCTCGCGGACCTGGTCGCTGGTGAGGGTGGCGGGGACCCAGTGGGCCGGCGCCTCGTAGTTCGACACGACGCGCCCGTCGTACCAGAGGCGCCAGTGGCGGGCCTTGGCGTCGAGGAGGCGCTCGCGCTCCTCGCGCTCTTCGGGGTAGTTCTCGGGCAGGGGCACCTCGCGCCAGTCGACGCGCCGGGCCGCTTCGGCCGGCGGGTCCCAGGGGTGGTGGGGGTCGGGGAAGCTCATCCAGCAGAACCAGTCCTGGTCCGGGTCGAGCCCCTCGAGCCAGGCGATCGTGCGCTCGGCGACCCACTCAGTGTGGTACCACTCGCGCGGCACGTCGTTGTAGCGCACCTGGGGCGCGCCCGTGTCGCCGCCCCCGGCGGCGTTGACGTTGAGGTCGTCGTCGAGCACCGGGTAGAACCCCCCGACGGCCTCGGGGTGGGTGCGGCGGAACCAGCGGGCGTAGTGGAGCGGGCCGAGCACACCGTGGGTCGCCAGCTCCATCGAGTCGAAGCCGCGGTGGACCCCGAGGCGCCCGTCGAACCAGGGCTGCTCCACCGTCGGCACGCCGAGTGCGGAGAGCGCGTTCTCGGCGTAGCGGCCGAAGGGGTCGAGGAACGGCTCGAAGTGGGCCTTGCCCACGAGGGCCGTGGCGTAGCCCCGGTCGTGCAGGGCCGCCGCCACCGAGGGCGCGTCGATTCGGAGTGCGACGCCGTTCATCCAGGCGCCGTGGGTCGAGGGGTACTGGCCGGTCAGCATCGACGCGCGCGAGGGCATGCACACCACCGAGGTCGGCTGGCAGCGCGTGTAGCGCACCCCCTCGCGCGCGAGCGCGTCGACCACCGGGGTCGAGGCCACCCGTCCCCCGTTCACCCCCAGGGTGTCGTAGCGCTGCTGGTCGGTCGTGATGAAGAGGATCTTGCGCCCCACGCCTACCCGCTTCCCCCCTCGCTCAGGCGGGCGATCGCGTCGAGTGCCTCGTCGGTGGCGCCGCCGATCACGAGCGCCATCGTGTCGGGTTCGACGGTCGTGGCGTACACGCACAGGGTGTCGCTCGGGCCGAGCTCGAACACGTCGATCGTCCCGAGGTGGAAGCGCACGAGGTCGCTCTCGAGGCGGTAGGCGAAGTGACGCGTGCGCGGGTCGTCGGCGAGGATCCGTTCGGGCATCTCGATGCCCGTGGCGAGTCGCAGCGTGCGCCGATCGCCCTCGACCCGGGCCTCGAGGACCCCCGGGAACCACTCGACGATCCGCGCCGGGTCGCCCACGAGCGCCCACACCCGGTCGGCCGGTGCACCGATCCGACGCTCGAACCGGACCGAGGCCATGCGCCTTCCTATCACGCGACCCGTAGGCTCGCGGGGTGCGCGACCTCCTCGCCCTCGACGTCGCGCTCGGCCCCGACCTCGTGCGCGCCGTGCGCGAGGTGGCCGAGGCCGGCGACGCGTTCTGCGTGCTCGACCGGCGGCTCTCGCCGCGCGCGCGCGCCGTCGAGCTCGAGCGCCTCGCCCCGACCCACGTCCTCGGCGCGGCGGGCCGCCACGCGCGACCCGAGGGGCGCGGCGTCGACGACGGCGTCGGCCTGGTGATGCTCACCTCGGGCTCGAGCGGGGCGCCCAAAGCGGCCGAGCTCACCTGGGCGGCGCTCGAGGCGAGCGCGGCGATCACCCAGGCCACGCTGCGCGACGACGCGCCCCCGGCCTGGTTCCCCTGCCTGCCGGCCTGCCACATCGGGGGCCTCGCCGTCGTGCTGCGCGGCGTGCTCTCGGACGCGACCCTCGTCTGGGGCGATCCCGAGCGACCCGACACCGGCCCCGAGCTGGGGGCGACCCACGTCGCGGTCGTGCGCGCCCAGCTCGCCCGACTCGACCCGGCGCGCTACCGCACCGTCCTGCTCGGCGGCGCCCGGCCGCCCCAGGGCCTGGCCGACAACGTCGTGACGACCTGGGGCATGACCGAGACCGGCTCGGGCGTCGTCTACGACCGCGTGGCCCTGCCCGGCGTCGAGCTCGCGATCGTCGACCGGGAGCTCTGCGTGCGCAGCCCGACGCTCTTCGAGCGCTACCGGGACCGGCCCCGCCCCCGCGTGCTCGGACCCGACGGAAGGGACGACTGGTTCCCCACCGGTGACGCGGGACGACTCGACGACGGGCGGCTCACGGTCTTTGGCCGGCTGGGCTTTGTCATCAACACCGGCGGCGAGAAGGTCTGGCCCGAGGACCTCGAGGCCGTCCTCGCGCGCGTCGCGGGCGTCGGCGACGTCGCGGTGACCGGACTGGCCGACGACGAGTGGGGAGAACGGGTGGTGGCGCTCGTCGTCGCCGACGCCCGCGACCTCGACGGGGCGCTGCGCGCGGCCGCCGAGGAGGCGATCGGCCCGTGGGCCAAGCCCAAGGAGATCCGCTACGTGACGGCCATCCCGCGCACCGCGAGCGGCAAGGTGCGCCGCGACGGCCTCGCCCACGTGTTCTGAGCTATTTGAGCAGGGTCTGGCTGCGCCGGGCCAACGAGTCCACCGTCACGGCCGCCAAGAGGACGACCCCGGTGACGACGAACTCCATCGTCGCCGAGACCTGGATTAAGACCAGGCCGTTGATGATCACCGCGAGGATGATGCCCCCGACCACGGGGAAGGTCATCTTGCCCCGGCCGCCGTAGAGGCTCGTCCCGCCGATGACCGCGGCGGCCACCGCGTAGAGGACCACGGTCGAGTCGGTCGAGCTCGAGGAGTAGCCCCCCAGGCGTGAGACGTAGAAGAGTCCCCCGATGCCCGCGGTGAGCCCGCCGAGGAGGAAGGCGTAGACCCGGTAGCGGTCCACCGGGATGCCCGCCCGGCGGGCCGCCTCGGGATTGCCGCCGATGGCGTAGAGGTAGCGCCCGAACTTGGTGCGCGCGAGCACGAACGAGTAGAGCACCATCACCCCGAAGACCAGCGGGACGGCGAAGGGCATCCCCTGGATCGGGATGAACGAGCCGCGGTTGGCGTTGAAGACGAGCGCGAGCAGCACCCCGAAGACCGCCAGGACGGCGAGCTTGACGATGAGCCGGTAGAGCGGCGCGTTGACCAGCCCGGCGCGCCGACGCGCCCGCTCGCGCGACAGGGCGACCACGGTCGACACCAACACGGTCGCCACGACGAAGACCCAGGTCCAGGTCGGGGTGAGGTTCCCGTTCGTGAGGTCGCTCAGGACCTTCTCCTGGACCGGGGCGCCGCCCCCTTGGAAGACGTGGTCGAGGATGTAGAGCAGGACGCCCTCGACGATGAAGTTGCCGGCCAGGGTGACGATGAACGAGGGCAGCCGCAGGCGCACCACGAACAGCCCCCACAGCGCCCCGATGGCGGCCGAGACGGCGAGGGCCACGGCGAAGGCCGCCCACCACGGCCACGCGTACTGCACGTTGGTGACGATGGCGGCGATCGACCCGGCCATCCCCGCCACCCAGCCCAGCGAGAGGTCGATCTCGCCCAGCAGAAGGAGCCAGACCTCGGCCATGCCGAGGAAGACGTAGATGACGGCCTGGATGAAGAGGTTGGTGACGTTGGCCGCCGAGAGGAAGACCGAGTTGCGCACCTGGAAGTAGACGACCAGGGCGACGAGGGCGATGAGGACCGGGACGAGGCCGAGGTCCCCGCCCACGAGGGCGCGCAGCCGCTGGCGGGAGGAGTGCGCGCCCTCGGTCTCGAGGGGGCGGGTGTCGAGGGACATAGGGGGTCCTTCGCCGCGGCTAGGCGGCGCGAGAGGTCGTGCCCGTCGTGATCAGCTCGACGGCGCGGGCGGTGTCGTAGTTCGCGGCGGGCCCGCTGCTCACCAGGGTGCCGAGGTGCATCACGGCGATCCGGTCGGCCACGGCGAACACGTCGTTCAGGTTGTGCGAGATGACCAGCACCGCGATGCCGCGCGACGCGAGCGCCGTGATGAGGTCGAGGACGTTCTTGGTCTGGGTGACGCCGAGGGCGGCGGTGGGCTCGTCCATGATCACGAGCTTCGCGTCGCGCATCACGGCGCGCGCCACGGCGATCGCCTGACGCTGCCCGCCCGACAGGGAGCCGACGAGCTGGCGCACCGATTGGATTGTCGAGACCAAGAGGTCCGCGAGGGTCTGACGGGTGTGCACCTCCATGGCCACCTCGTCAAGCACCGCACGGCGGGTCGCCTCGTAGCCGAGGTACATGTTGGCGACGATGTCGAGGTTGTCGCACAGCGCGAGGTCCTGGTACACCGTCGCGATGCCGAGCTCGGCGGCGGCCCGCGGGGTGTGGGCGTCGACCCTCTGGCCGAGCCAGTACTTCTCGCCCGAGGTGGGCTCGTGGATGCCGGCGATCACCTTGATCAGCGTGGACTTGCCCGCACCGTTGTCGCCGATGAGGGCGGTCACCTGTCCCGCGGGGATGTCCAGGTCGACGTGACGCAGGGCCTGGACGGCGCCGAAGCTCTTGGTGATCGCGCGCAGGCTCAGCAGCGCCGCCGGGTCACCCGACGCGCCCGAGCCCGTGACGGACGGAGCGGCGCTCTCGTTCGTCACGGGCTCGGACACGGTCGTACCTAGCAGCTAGTGGATCCGGTACTTCTTGCAGTCCTGGGCGTAGGTCGGGATCTTCTTGTCACCCGCGACCGCCGGACGGACCTTGGTGCACAGCGACACCGCGTTGATGACCCCGTCGTGGATCACCGTGGACTCGATGAGCTTCGGGGTGACCCACGTGGCCGTCAGCAGGACCGACGGGACCGCGCGACCCGTGGTCGGGTCCTTGGTCGTGCCGTTCACCAACGTGCTCGGCGGGGTCTTGCCCGCGCGCAGGTACAGCGCGATGGCCGCGGCCGCCTGGGCCTCCTTCCAGATCGGCTTGTACACCGTGCCGCACTGGTAGCCCGAGATGATGTTCTGGAAGCCCGTGAGCGTCGCGTCCTGGCCGGTGAAGGGCATCGTGTACGGCTTGAGGCCCTTCTTCTGCAAGAAGGCGATGATCGGCGCGGCGTTCTCGTCGTTGGGCGTGACGACCGCGTTGATCTTCGGGTTCTGCGAGTAGGCGCCCTGGAAGTCGGTGAGCGCCTGCGACGGCGTCCACGTACCGGTACCGGTCTCGTTGATCGTCTTGGCGTTGCCCTTGCCGCCGACGCTGGCCTTGTAGCCGGCCTTGTTCAGCACGGCGTCGTAGCCCTGGGCGAAGAGCACCGCGTTGTTGTCGGTCGTCGTGCTGCCGTTCATGACGTAGACGAGGGGCTTCTTGATCTTGTAGGCCTTGATGCACGCGAGCTCGCCGCGTCCGATGAGCTGGCCCACCGCGACGTTGTTGAAGCTGACGTAGTACGGGGCCGACCCGCCCACGGTGAGGCGGTCGTAGTCGATGACCTGGACCCCGGCCTTGGCCGCGGCCTTCTCGATCGTCACACCGGTCGTCGAGTCCAGCGGGTCCATGATGAGGACCTTGTCACCCGCGGCGATGTCGCCCTGGGCGATGCTGATCTCGTTGGCGTCGACGCCCAGCGCGTTCTGCACGTTGAGGTCGCTCGCCGGCAGCCCCGCGTCGGTCAGGGCCGTCGTCAGGTTCGGCGCGTCGAAGTCGACGTACCGGTTCGACGAGACCTCGTCCGGCAAGATGACGCCGATGCCACCCGAACCGGCCGCGACGATCGCCTTGAGGTTCGCCATCGTCGTGTAGTTCGAGTTGAACGACGAGGCGGACACGGTCCCCCCGGCCGACCCCACGCTCGGGATGGCCAAGGCAACGAACGTGCCCGCCAGAGTGACGGCCGCAAGGGCCCTAACCCTTTGTGAATTTCATAATCTCCCCAACCGTTTGGTTGGCACCGTCGTTGGTGCCGTTTTTGTAACCACTGCGTGAACGCCCGGAGGCGGTCGGTCGTGAACCGTAGCAGATGCCCCTCCTCGCGCGGGTCGTCAGGGCGAGCTCAGCCCGACGCCGCGCGCGAGAGGACACGCTCCATGGTGGCCATGATCGCCACCGTCTCGTCGAGGGGCATGACGGGGCTCTCGGTGAGCCCGGCCTCGAGGCAGCGAGCCACGTGGATCGCCTGGAACTGCAGACCCCGACCGGGTACGGGGCCCTCGACCCGCTCGAGCGGCGTGCCGTCGCGCGCGAGGACCGAGAAGGCGCTCGGGGCGTAGAAGTCGCCCTCGACCTCGAGGCGGGCTTCGGTGCCGATCACGCTCGCGCGCGTCGCGCTGCGCGCCGACGAGGTGCAGGTGAGCGCGGCCTGGGCCCCCGAGGGGTGACCGAGCAGGATCGAGGTCGTGGCGTCGACGCCCGTGAAGGCCGGGGTCACCATCGAGCGCACGCTCGAGGGCGGACCGAGGAGCATCGAGGCGAACGAGACGGGGTAGACCCCGAGGTCGAGCAGCGCTCCCCCGCCGAGCTCGGGCGCGAAGAGGCGCGACGCCGGGTCTCGGGCGAACCACTTGCCGTGATCGGCGACGAGGAGGACGACCTCGCCGAGCACCCCCGCAGCGACGCGCTCGCGCAGCGCCACGACGTGGGGCAAGAACCTCGTCCACATCGCCTCCATCGCGAACAGCCCGGCGTGGCGGGAGGCCTCGACGACCTCGCGCGCCTCGGCGGCGGTCATGGCGAAGGCCTTCTCGACGAGGACGGGCTTGCCGCGCGAGAGGGCGAGCAGGGCGTGGTCGCGGTGGAAGGGGTGGGGCGTGGCCACGTACACGCAGTCCACCCCGGGGTCCTCGCAGAGCGCCTCGTAGCCGGCGTGGTGACGCGCGACCCCGAAGCGACGGGCGAAGGCCTCGGCCCCGTCGGCCGAGCGCGAGCCCACCGCGACGACCTCGCCCTCGGCGAGGGGGGCGAGGTCGCTCGCGAAGGTCTGGGCGATGCGCCCGGTGCCGATGATGCCCCAACGGACGGGCTTGGTCACGTCGCCTCCTTGTCGGGACCACGCTATTTCGCGACTCGTCCGCGGCTAGAACGGGGTGGTGGCCCGCCTCGACCCCCCGCTCGAGACCGCCCGGCTGCGGCTGCGCCCCTTCGTTGAGGGCGATCTCGGGGCCCTCACCGAGCTCCTCGGCGACGCGTCGGTGAACCGCTTCCTCTACTCTGAGCCGCTCTCTGCCGACGAGGCCCGCGACGCCCTCGCCCAGCGCCGGGCGCCCGACGCCGGGGAGCCTCGGATCCGCGCGTGCGCGGCGTTGCGCGAGAGCGACGCGATGGTCGGGGACTTCTCGCTCTGGTGGGATCCCGCGCACCGCCAGGGAGAGGTCGGCGGGAGCCTGCTCCCCGCGTACCAGGGCCACGGCTACGCCGTCGAGACCTACGGCGCGCTGCTCGGGCTCGCCTTCGACGAGCTGGACCTGCACCGGGTCGTCGGGCGCTGCGACGCGCGCAACGTCGCGTCGGTCCGGGCGCTCGAGAGGGCCGGACTGCACCGCGAGGCCCACTTCGTCGAGAACGAGTTCGTCAAGGGCGAGTGGACGAGCGAGATCGTCCTCGCGCTGCGCGCGGCGCAGTGGCGTGCGAGGCGATGAGCCCGCGACTGCGCGACGACCCCGGCGCGCGAGGGTCGCTCTACCTGCGCCAGCACCTCGACAATCCGGTCGAGTGGTGGGCCTGGGGCGAGGACGCCCTCGCCGAGGCGCGTCGCCTCGACCGGCCCGTCTTCCTCTCGGTGGGCTACGCGGCCTGCCACTGGTGCCACGTCATGGCCCACGAGTCCTTCGAGGACCCCGGGGTCGCGCGCGTGCTCAACGAGCGCTTCGTCCCGATCAAGGTCGACCGGGAGGAGAGGCCTGACGTCGACGCCCTCTACATGGCCGCGGTCCAGCTCTCGAGCGGCCACGGGGGCTGGCCCATGTCGGTCTTCGCCCTGCCCGACGGACGCCCCTTCCTCGCCGGCACCTACTACCCGCCCCGCGATCGCGGTGGTCTGGTCGGCTTTTCCCGCCTGCTCGTCGCCGTCGACCAGGCGTGGCGCGAGCAGCGCGCCCTCGTCGAGACCCAGGCCGACGAGCTCGCCGGCGCCCTCGAGCGCGAGGTGCGCCTGACCGACCACCTCAGCCCCGCCGTCGCCCCGGTCGACCTCGCGGGGGTGCGCCGGGGCCTGCGCGACACGCTCGTCGAGCGCGCCGACGCCGACGGCGGCTTCGGGCCGGCGCCGCGCTTCCCCCGGCCGAGCTACCTGCGCGCCCTCTTTGAGTTCGACGACGGGCCCGCGCGCGCCACCCTCGCCAACGCCCTCGAGGCGATGGCCCGGCGAGGCCTCTACGACCACCTCGACGGGGGCTTCGCCCGCTACAGCGTGGACGCGACCTGGCACGTGCCCCACTTCGAGAAGATGCTGAGCGACCAGGCCCTGCTCGCCCGCTGCTATCTCGAGGCGGCGCGCGTCGCGGGACGCCCCGAATGGCGAGGCGTGGGGCTCGCGACCCTCGACTTCGTCGAGCGGGCCCTGCGCGTCCCGGAGGGCTACGCCGCCGCGCTCGACGCCGACGCCGGCGGCCGAGAGGGGGGCCACGTCACCTGGACCCCGGAGGAGGCGCGCGAGGCGCTCGACGCCGTGCCCGTCACCGTGGTCGACGCGGCGCTCGCGCGCTGGACCATCACCGCGCCCGGCGACCTCGACGGGCGCAGCGTGCCCCGCCTGGCCGACGGGGAGCCCTTCGCGACCCCGCCCGACCTCGACGAGGCCGCCCGGATCCTCGCCGACGCCCGCGCCCGTCGGGCCCAGCCCGCGCGCGACGACAAGGTCGTGCTCGAGTGGAACGCCTACCTCGCCCAGGCCCTCCTCGCGGCCGGGTCCGAGCCCTACCGCGCGCGCGCGCTCGACCTGCTCGACGGCCTCTGGACGACCCACTGCGCCGAGGGACGGTGGTGGCGGACCCAACACCGGCGCGTCGCCGCGACGGCCGGCGACCTCGCGGCACTCGCCGACGCGCACGTCGACGCCTTCGTCGCGACCGGGGACGACCGGTGGCGTGAGCGGGCCGGGACGGTCGCCGACGCGCTCCTCGAGCGCCACTGGGAGGGGCCGCGGCCGAGCGCGGCCGCGCCCGACGTCGGCGCGGGCGTCGCCACCCCCGACCGCGAGACCCGCGACCTCGTGACCCGACCCAAGGACGTCCTCGACGGGGCCACCCCCTCGGCCCACGCGTTGGCCACCCGGGCCCTGGCCCGCCTCGCCCTCGTCGACGCCGACCCCGACCGGCTCGCCGTCGCCCAGCGGCTGGTGGCGCTCGCGGGCGCGCTGTTCGAGCACCCCCTGGCCGTGCCCGACCTGCTCGCCGGGCGCACCCCCGGTCGGGGGTACGTCTGTCGCGCCGGGGTGTGCGCGGCCCCCGTCGACGACCCCGCCGCCCTCGACGCGGCCCTGGACGAGGCGTTGACGTGGCGCTGATCACCCGGGACCCGGCGGTGCGCGCCACGCGACACCTCATCACCCACATGCCCCAGCGCGACGCGGTGACCCTCGTCGGGGGCTCGAGCGTCCACGGGCTCGTGCTCGGCTCGACCAACGAGTCGACCACTGTCATCGACCTCTCGAGCCAGGCCCTGGTGCGCTGGCGGGTCCCGTGGCCGGCGGGCGAGGAGACCGACCTGGCCCTGTTCGACGTGGTCGAGGCGGTCCTCGCCGAGGACCTCGAGCGCGACGACCTCGCCCAGCCCGAGAGCGTCACCCTGGCCGAGCTCCCGCGGCGCCTGGGCACCTACCGGGGCCGTCGGGTTCGCGTCTGGCTCGAGCGGCTGGTCACCCCCGCCGACGGCCCGCTCTTCGGCTTCCGGGGGCCGAGCGCCCCCTACTGGGAGTTCCGCGGCGAGCGGCCGAGCGTCGCGCTGGTCGCCCCGGACCGCGGGCCCCAGCTGCTGCGCCGGCCCGACGACGGCTCGACCTGGGTGCGCTTCGGCTGGTTCGGCGACGACATCTGGCTGCTGTGCGAGGACGCCCACGCGATCCGCACCATCGAGTCGACGCGGCGCACGACGCTCTCGGGCAAGGAGCTCGCGACGGCCCTCGGCTTTCGCCCGACCTACGTGCTCACCACCCTCTCGGCCCCGGTCGAGGGCCACTGCTACAAGAGCTGCACGGGGCTCTTGCCCCGGGGGTGAGCTAGCGGGGCAGCTTGCCCGAGGCGAGCGCCTCGGCCATCGCCCAGCCGAAGACGACGAGGCGCTGGCCCGAGGCGGGATCGACCTCGGCGAAGAGTGAGTGCACGCCCTCGGGCACCGGCCCCTTGGCGGCCACGTAGTCGAGGCCCCCGACGGGACCCGGCGCCGTCGTCATGACGAAGGTCTTGTCGTCGATGGCCTTCTCCGCGCCGAAGCGCTTGGCCAGGCGCCGCCCCCAGGCCCGGTCCTCGCCGGTCGGCCGGTAGCCGACGCGCGGGACGACGTCCTCGAGACCCAAGAACGCGCGGTAGCCGTCCGGGGAGGTGAGACGGGTCCCGAGCAGCACGTCCTCGTCCGGGAAGGCCAGCAGCGCCCGGCGGAACTGGTCGTGGAGGATCGTCCGCAGGGTCTGGTCGGACTTGGCGTTGCGGTCCACGAGCAGCAGGCCCACCAGGAGCGACGGCGTCCCGCCGATGCGCTCGAGGGAGCAAAAGGAGTAGCCCCGCAGCCGCGAGCCCTCCTTCGCGTAGGTCACGAGCACCCACTCCTCGCGCTGCTTGGAGAGGAAACCGATGTCGAAGTTGGGCTCCCGATCGACGCAGAGGTCGGCCATGTCGGCCAACTCGGCGTCGCTCAGGGCCGTGGTGTCCTTGGTCGTCACCGTCATCGCCATGAGGACCATTCTACGGGAGGTCCGTGACCCGGGTTCCGGGTGGTCCCTTAGCCGGGCGCCCGCTGGGGATTCGCCGGGGCGCGCCCGAGCGCGGGGACGCCCGCGGGTACGCTCGCGACGTCGCGACGGGGGGGTGAGGCGTGCTTCGACGCGTGGTGAAGGCGGCCCTCGCCGCGTCGCTCGTCGCCGCGGTCCCCGCGGCGCTCGCCGGCGGCGCGGGCCTGGTGCCCCCCCGCAACCCGGCCCACAACGTGCCCGCGGACCCGGCCTACTCCCTGGCCGCGGGGGTGTCCTACCGGATGGGCCAGCCCCTGCCGCCGTGCTGGCGCTGGCGCGCGACCAGCTTCGCCCTCGACGGCGCCTCGGGTGCCTGCGTGGCCGCCGAGGTGGCGGCGACCGACCACGCCCACGCCCTCGAGCACCTGGCGCCCCTGCGCCTGCCGCGGGACTGGGCCCGGCTCAGCGTCGCCGAGCAGCTCTTCGTGCTGGCCGACGTCGAGCGGGTGAGCCGTGGCGAGCCGCCGATCCTCGGGCTCTCACGCGTGCTCGACGCCGAGGCGCAGGTCGGGGCGGCCCACGACGCCGACCCCGTCGCGAGCGCCCCGGTCGCCGGCGCCACCGGCGCCTACACCGCCAACTGGGCCGGCGGGGACAACGCCCTCGACGCCAACTACAGCTGGATGTACCTCGACGGCTGGGCCGGGGCGGCCACCACCAACCTCGACTGCACCGCGGCGGGCGCCCCGGGGTGCTGGGGCCACCGCGACAACATCCTCGTCGATGCGGCGCGCGAGCCCTGTCCCGAGGGGGGCTGCGCCCTCGTCATGGGCGCGGGCTACCTCGCGCGCGCCGCGGGCAACGGCTACGGCTCGTTCAGCGAGCTCATCGTCCAGGTGGCCGGCGCCTCGCCGCCCCTGTTCTACACGTGGCGCCAGGCCCTCGCGGCCGGGGCGCGGCCCTGACTAGGCCGAGATGACCCGCCGGCCGAACTCGCTGCGCAGTTCGGCCACCACCCCGGCGATGTCGACGCGGTAGTCGGGCCCCAGCCGGAAGACCTTGCCGGCGGCGCCGGTGTCGACCACGACGGGGCTCGGGCCCGGGTAGCGCGCCAGGATCTCGCGCAGCGTCGCGATCGACTGGGCCGTG
Source organism: Actinobacteria bacterium 21-73-9 (assembly GCA_002255565.1). Taxonomy (GTDB): domain Bacteria; phylum Actinomycetota; class Acidimicrobiia; order Acidimicrobiales; family RAAP-2; genus RAAP-2. The sequence continues at coordinate 1,817 of NCBE01000042.1, read as the reverse complement.
AGGTCCTCGGGCCGCAGCGAGAGGCGCAGCTCGTCCACCCCCGACGGCCGGGCGAAGGCCTCCACGTCGACGGCGCTGAAGCGCAGGTCCTCGTCGCCCTCGTTGGGCCGCACCCGCACCACGACGACGTTGTCCTTGACGAGGAAGCCGCTGAAGCGCTCGAAGCTCGCCGCCGAGAAGTTCACCTCGAGCGAGCCCCCGAGGTCCTCGACCACCACCCGCGCGTAGGTGCGCCCGGCCTTGGTCTGGCGGAGCTGAACCTCGCTGAGGAGTCCGCCGACGGTGACCGGTCGCCCGGTGCGGGCGATCTCCTCGGCGCGCTCGCGGATCTCGCTCAGCGAGCCGTCGGTGCGCTGGGCCAGCGCCGCCTGGATCCCGTAGAGCGGGTGGTCCGAGACGTAGGTGCCGAGCATCTCGCGCTCGAAGTCGAGCTTGACGGCCGTGTCGAACTCCTCGGCGGGGATCGCCACCTCGGTCCCCTCCCAGTCGTCGCCCCCCTCGCCCCCGAGCGCGGCGAAGAGGGTCGTGATCCCGAGTGAGAGGTCCTTGCGCCGCGCGAGCGTCACGTCGACGATCTCGTCGATGGCGAGCAGCAGGCCCCGCCGGCTGACCCCGAGGGAGTCGAACGCCCCGGCCTTGACGAGGGACTCGAGAGTGCGCCGGTTGAGCACGACCGGGTCGACGCGCCGCACGAAGTCGTAGACCGAGCTAAAGGGCCCGTGGGCGTCGCGCTCGTGGACGATCCGCTCCACGAGGGCCTCGCCCACGTTGCGCACCGCGGCCATCCCGAACAGGATCGTCCGGTCCTCGGTCGGCGACGGCGTGTAGTCGGAGAAGGAGGCGTTGACGTCGGGCACCCCCACGGTGATCTCCATCTGGCGGGCCTCGTTCAGGTAGAGCGCGAACTTGTCCTTGTCTTCGCGGAACGACGTCAACAGCGCGGCCATGTACTCGACCGGGTAGTGGGCCTTCAGCCAGGCGTTCTGGTAGCCCACCAGCGCGTAGCCGTAGGCGTGGCTCTTGTTGAAGGCGTAGTCGGCGAAGGGCTCGATCTTGTTGAAGATGGCCGCGCCGAGAGCTCGACCGTACCCCTGGCGCTCGGCGCCCTCTTCGAACTTGGCGCGCTGGGCCTGGATCATCTCCTTGATCTTCTTCGAGCAGGCCTTGCGCAGGTCGTCGGCCTCGGTCATCGAGAAGCCGGCCACCGTCGTCGCCACGCGCATGATGTCCTCTTGGTAGATCATCAGCCCGAAGGTCTCACCGAGGATCGCCTCGAGGTCGGGGTGGTCGTAGGAGACCTTCTGGCGGCCGTTCTTGCGGTCGGCGTAGTCGTTGTGGACGTTCTCGCTCAGCGGGCCCGGCCGGTAGAGCGCGTTCAAGGCGGCGATGTCGTCGAAGGACGTCGGCGCGAGCCGGCGCATGAGCTGGCGCATCTTGTCGCCCTCGAGCTGGAAGATGCCGATCGAGTTCCCCTGGCGCAGCATCTCGAAGACGGCCGGGTCGTCGAGCGGCACGCGGTCGATGTCGACGCGCTCCCCGTGCCGGCGCTCGATGTGGTCGAGCGTGCGCTCGATGATTGCCAGGTTGCGCAGCCCGAGGAAGTCCATCTTCAACAGTCCGAGCTTCTCGATGGCGCTCGCCTCGTACTGGGTGACGATCGGGGCGTCCTCGCCCGTGCCGTTGGGGCCGCTCTTGCGCTGGACCGGGACGTAGGCGAGCACGGGGTCCTTCGTGATCACGACGGCCGCCGCGTGGATCCCGTCCTGGCGCCGCTTGTCGACGAAGCCCTTGGCGACGTCGACCACGTGGCGGACCTC
>NCBE01000041.1 GCA_002255565.1 Actinobacteria bacterium 21-73-9 | reverse complement strand
GAGCCGACGGGCGCGACGGACCGGGTCGACCCCACGACGGGCCGGGCCGACCCCGAGCCGGTAGCCTCGACCTAGGACGTAGCGACCCCTCGAGCGGGAAGGCGGTGGCGTCATGGTCGAACGCGGCGAGCGGGCCCTTCGGGTATCGGCCCCCCAGACGACCTCGGTCGGGATCCCGGCGGTGCGCCACGCGATGGGCTACGCGCTGCGCGAGATGGGCCCGGTGCGCGGGGCGCGCACGTTGCTCTCGATGAACCAGGCGAGCGGCTTCGACTGCCCGGGCTGCGCGTGGCCCGACCCGGTCGCCACCGAGCGCAGCGTCGCCGAGTTCTGCGAGAACGGGGCGAAGGCCGCGGCCTGGGAGGCGACGACCGCCCGGGTCGACCGCGACTTCTTCGCGGCGCACTCGATCGACGAGCTGCGCGCGATGGACGACCACACCCTCGAGCACTTCGGGCGCCTGGCCGAGCCGGTCCACCTCGCCCCCGGGGCCACCCACTACGCCCCGATCGCCTGGGACGACGCCTTCGCCCTGGTGGCCGAGCGCCTGCGCGCGATGCCCTCGCCTGATCGCGAGACGATCGGCATCGGCAAGGGCGCAGTGACCCTCGAGGACATCACCGACCACGCCGAGCTGATCGTCGTGGTGGGCCAGAACCCCGGCACCAACCACCCGAGGATGCTGACCGCCCTCGAGGCGGCCAAGCGCCGCGGGGCCCGGATCGTCGCGATCAACCCGCTGCCCGAGGCCGGCCTCGGGCGGTTCAAGAACCCCCAGAGCCTGCGCGGGCTGGTGGGTTCGGGCACCCAGCTCACCGACCGCCACCTGGCGGTGCGGGTGAACGGCGACCTCGCCCTCTTCGCCGCCACCAACAAGGCCCTGCTCGAGCGCGAGGACCGCGACGCAGCGACGCTCGATCGGGCCTTCATCGAGACCCACACCAGCGGCTTCGAGGCGGCGGCCGCCCACTGGCGCGCCCTCGAGTGGAGCGATCTCGAACGACTGAGCGGCCTCGCCCGGGCCGAGATCGAGGCCTTCGCGAGCGACGCCGTCGCCGCGAAGAGCGTCGTCGTGACCTGGGCGATGGGGCTCACCCAGCACCGCAACGCCGTCGCCACCATCCGCGAGATCGTGAACTTCCTCCTGCTGCGCGGCAACATCGGTCGACCCGGCGCGGGCCCCTCGCCGATCCGGGGTCACAGCAACGTCCAGGGGGACCGCACCATGGGCATCTGGGAGAAGGCGCCCGACGCCTTCTTGGACCGCCTGCGCGACGAGTTCGGCTTCGAGCCGCCCCGCGAGCACGGCTACGACACCGTGGGCACGATCCGGGCCCTGCGCGACGGGCTCATCGACGTCTTCGTGGCGCTCGGGGGCAACTTCGTCGCGGCCACCCCCGACACGGCCGTCACCGAGGCCGCGATGGCCAACACGGCCCTCAGCGTGCACGTCGCCACGAAGCTCAACCGCTCCCACCTCACGACCGGGCGCGAGGCACTGATCCTGCCCTGCCTCGGGCGCAGCGAGCGCGACCGCACCGGCGGGCGCGACCAGGTCGTCACCGTCGAGGACTCCATGGCCATGGTCCACGCCTCGCGCGGCCGGCTCGAGCCGGGCTCGCCCGATCTGCGCAGCGAGGTCGACATCGTGACCTCGATCGGCGCGGCGCTCTTCGGCGACGACCTCGGCTGGACCGCGATGGGACAGGACTACGCCGAGATCCGCCGCCACATCGAGCGCGTCGTCCCGGGCTTCGAGTCCTACGAGGAGCGCGTCTCCGAGCCCGGCGGCTTCCAGCTGCCGCGCCCGCCGCGCGACAGCCGGACCTTCCCGACGAGTGACGGCACGGCGCACTTCAGCGTGAACGAGGTCGACGCCGTCGAGGTGCCCGAGGGCCACCTGCTGCTGCAGACCCTGCGCTCCCACGACCAGTTCAACACGACCGTCTACGGCCTCGACGACCGCTACCGCGGGATCCGCGGCGGGCGGCGCGTCGTCTTCGTGAACCGCGCCGACCTCGCCGCCCGGGGCCTCGCCGACGGGGACCTGGTGGACCTGGTGAGCGTGTACACCGACGGCGAGCGGCGCGCGAGCGCCTTTCGCGCCGTCGCCTACCCGACGCCTCCGGGGTGCGCGGCCGCCTACTTCCCCGAGGCCAACGTGCTGGTGCCGCTCGAGTCGACGGCGATCGGCTCGAACACCCCGACCTCGAAGTCGGTCGTGATCCGCCTCGAGCGCTGCGCGGTCGCGGCGGGCGACGACGGGCGCCGGGTCCTCAGCGCGTCGGCGTGAGGACGCGCTGGGCGTTCGCGTAGACGACCATCGAGGGCGGGCGCAAGAACCCCACGAGGCCCATGCCGGTCTCCTCGGCCAGCTCGACGGCGAGCGAAGAGGGCGCCGACACCGCGCAGAGCATCGCGATCCCGGCCATAGCCGCCTTCTGGACGAGCTCGAAGGAGGCCCGGCCCGAGACGAGCAGCACCGTGCCCGAGAGCGGCAGGCGCCCCTCGCGCAGCGCCCAGCCGACGACCTTGTCGACGGCGTTGTGGCGCCCGACGTCCTCGCGCACGCAGAGCAGCTCGCCGCTCGCGCCGTCGGCGAGGGCCGCGCCGTGCAGGCCGCCGGTGGCCGAGAAGACGGTCTGGGCCTCACGCAGCCGGTCGGGGAGGGTCGCGAGGAGCGACGCCTCGACGGCGAGCGGGTCGGCGCGCAGGTCGAAGCGCGAGCGGGTGCGCACCGCGTCGATGGAGGCCTTGCCGCAGAGCCCGCACGAGCTCGTCGTGAAAAAGGCCCGCGCCGCGCTCTCGTTGGGCGCGGCGACGTGGGGCGCGAGGGCGAGGTCGAGGACGTTGTAGGTGTTGGGCCCGACCTCCGCGCCGGCGCAGTAGCGCATCGCGAGGAGGTCCTCGCGCGCGGCGACGACGCCCTCGCTCACGAGGAAGCCGGCGGCGAGGTCGAAGTCGGCCCCGGGGGTGCGCATCGTGACCGCCATCGAGCGCCCGCCCACGCGGATCTCGAGCGGCTCCTCGCCCGCGAGCGTGTCGCGCCGGGTGGCCGGCGCCTCGCCGAGGGTGAGGCGCAGGACGCGCCGCTCGGGCGCGACGCGGCTCACGAGAGACCCCTCACCAGGCGGATACTACGGGCTCGACGCGGGGCGCCCCCTACCATGGGACCGTGGCGACGGACGCGGAGGGCTGGATCGAGGCGTTCGCGCGCGCGCTCGGCCTCGACGCGCCGAGCGCTCCCGAGCGCGAGGCGATCCTCGCCCTCGCGGGCGTCGCGGCCCACGCCTCGGAGCGCACCGCGGCGCCGCTCGCCTGCTGGCTCGCCGCGCGCGCCGGGCTCGACCCCGAGGCCGCCCGCGCGCTCGCCGGGCGCATCGAGGTCGAGCCCGGCGGCGCCCACCCCCATCCCGGGGGCGACTAGAGCGCGAGCCCGAGGCGCGCGGCGTCGGCGGGGGTGTCGACGTCGGCGAACTCGCGGGCGGTGGCGACCGCGCTCCAGTCGGCCTCGTCGATCGTCGTGACCTCAGAGAGCGCGAGCAGCCCGCGCAGCGAGCGCTCGCCCGAGGCGACCATCTGCGGGGTCGCGCCGAGGGCCGACGGGCTCCAGCGCGCGAGGAGGGGCTGGGCCCGGCCCGCGACGACGGGCACGACCGAGCCCGGGGCGGGCCACTCGGCGAGGAGGCGCACGAGGGCGACGCTCAGGTGGGGCAGGTCGCAGGCGACGGCGAGGGCCGGGCCGTCGTGGCCGCGCGCGCGCAGCTCCCCCCACCCGGCCGCGAGCGCCCCGAGGGGACCCTCGCCCGGGGGCTCCTCGGCGACGCGCGCGAGGTCGCTGTAGCCCGGGCCGACCTCGAGGACGAGGGGGCAGACCTCGGACAGGACCCCGGCCAGGCGCCTCGCGAGGGTCGTGCCCGCGACCTCGAGGGCGGCCTTGGGCCGGCCGAGGCGCGAGCTCGCCCCGCCGGTGAGGAGCAGGGCCGCCACGGTCGGGGTCGCACGCACGGGGCCGAGTGTACGAAGGCGCTCGGCCGGGGGGTGACGAGCGAGACGGGGGTGTGGTAAAGTGATTATGTCCTTATAAGAACTTCGGAGGATCCATGGCGGCGCGATTTGTCCACCCCGAGCGCTACGCGAGGTCGGCCGAGCTCTACGCCGAGGCCCGAAAGACCATCCCCGGCGGGGTGAACTCGACCGCGCGGGCGGCCTTCTCGGGCTGGGAGCCCCACCCGATCTTCGTCGACCACGGCAGCGGCTCGCGGGTCACCGACGTCGACGGCAACGAGTACATCGACTACCTGCTCGGGCTCGGCCCGGCGATCTTCGGCCACCGGCCGGCCGGGATCACGGCCGCGGTCGCCGAGGCGATCTCCACGCGCGGCACCGTCTTCGCGATGCCCTCCGCCCCCGAGGTCGAGCTCTCCCAGCTGATCGTGGCGGCGGTGCCGAGCGTCGAGAGCGTGCGGGTCGTGAACACCGGCACCGAGGGCGTCCTCTACGCGCTGCGCCTCGCGCGGGCCTTCACCGGGCGAAAGAGGGTCGTGCGCTTCGAGGGCCAGTACCACGGCTTCTCCGACGGCATCTACTGGTCCAAGCACCCCGACCTCGCCGCGGCCGGGCCCGACGAGCGGCCCGTGGCCCTGCCCCAGGGGCCCGGGGTGCCCGCGGAGATGGGCGACGCCCTCGTCATCGCCCAGTGGAACGACCTAACGATGATCGAGCGGATCTTCGCCGAGGACCCCGAGGGGATCGCCGCCGTCATCACCGAGCCGATCATGTGCAACACCGGCTGCATCCTGCCGCGCCCGGGCTACCTCGAGGGGCTGCGCGCCCTCTGTGACCGCTACGGCGCGGTGCTGATCTTCGACGAGGTGATCACGGGGTTTCGCATCGCCCTCGGCGGGGCCCAGGCGGCGCTCGGGGTGACCCCCGACCTCACGGTGATGGCCAAGGGCCTCGGCGGCGGGTTCCCGGTGGCGGCCCTCGGTGGTAAGCACGAGATCATGGACCTGGCGAGCGAGGGGCGCGTCTCGATCGCCGGCACCTACTCGGGCAACGCCGTCGCGGTGGCGGCGGCCCTCGCCTCGCTGCGGTTCCTCGCCGCGGCCCCCTACGACGAGCTCTACGCGCGCTCGGACCGGCTGCGCGAGGGGCTGAACGGGCTGCTCGAGGCCAAGGGCATCGCCGGCGCCGTCGTCGGGATGGGTCCGGTGTACCAGCTCTGGTTCTCCGACGCCGAGATCGCGAACTACCGCGACGCGGCCCGCCACAGCCGGGCCGACCTCTTCCGGCTGTGGTGGGAGGAGATGCTCGACCGGGGCGTCCTCTTCCACCCCGGGCACCTCGAGAACCTCTTCATCTCGTTCGCCCACGACGACGCCGACGTCGACGAGACCCTCGAGAGCGCCGACGGGGCGCTCGACGCCGTGCTCGCGCGCTCGGTCGTGCGGCGCTAGCCGCCCGCGGTGGCGACGGTCCTCGCGATCGACCTGGGGACCTCCCGGGTCAAGGTCGGTCTGCTCGACGAGCGGCTCCGCCTGCTCGGCTCGGCGGCCGCCACCTACCCCACGGCCCGCGACGCGACCGGCGCCGCCGAGCAGCGCCCCGAGGACTGGCTGGGGGCCCTCGCGCGCGCCTCGCGCGAGGCGCTCGCCTCGCCCGGCGCCTCGCCCGACGCGGTCGTGCTCACCGCCCAGATGCCCACCCTCGTCGCCCTCGGGGCCGACGGCGAGCCCCTGGGCCCGGCCGTCACCTGGCAGGACGGGCGCGCCGACGGGCTCGTCGAGGACCTCGGGCCCACCACCCGTGCCCGGGTCGAGGAGGTCTCCGGGGCGCCCCTCGACGGGCGCTACCTCGTGCCGATGGAGCGCCGGCGCCTCGCCGACGGCCAGCGGGCGGCGAGCCGCCTGCTCTCGGCGAAGGACTTCCTCTTCATGCGCCTCACCGGGGCGCTCGTGACCGACCCCTCGACCGCCTCGGGCTACGGGCTCTACGACCTCGCGCGCGAGACCTGGAGCGACGAGCTCCTCGCCCTGTGGGGCGTCGAGCCGGCCACCCTTCCCGAAGTCGCCCCCTCGGCCCACGCCGAGCCCCTCACGCCCGGGGGCGCCGAGCTCCTCGGGGTCGGGCCCGCGGGCCTGCCCGTCTACCTCGGGGGGGCCGACTCGGTGTGCGCGCACCACTTCGTCGAGACGCTCTTCCCCGGATCGGTCTCGGTCGTGGACGGCTCCTCGAGCGTCGTGCTCGCGACCCTCACCGGCGCCCGCCCGCCCCGGGTGCTCGTGAGCCCGCTCGTCGGGCCCGGCGCCCTCGGGGCCGAGATGGACCTGCTCGCGACGGGGGCCTCGCTCGCCTGGCTCGCCGAGACCCTGGGGCTGGGGGCGGGCGCGATCGAAGAGGTCGCCCTCTCCCACCCCGACCCGGCCGGGCTCGCCGTCACGTTCCGGCCCTACCTCGCCGGGGGGGAGCAGGGGGCCCTCTGGCGAAGCGACCTCGCGGGCTCGATCGAGGGGATCTCGCTCACCACGACCCGCGCCGACCTCGCCCGCGCCCTCTACGAGGGGATCGCCTTCGAGACGGCCCGCTGCCTCCTGGCCCTCGCGCCCTTCGCGCGGGTCACCCGGGTCGTCGCCCTCACGAGCCCGAAGAGCCGCTCGCTCGGCCCGGCCCTGCTGGCCGCGGCGAGCGGGCTCGAGGTCACCGCCGTCGGCGGGCACAGCCCCTCGCTCGTGGGCGCGGGGATCGTCGCGCTCGGGGCGCTGGGCGCCGGGCCGAGCGACGTCGTCGCGCCGACGCCCTCGGCGCTGCCGAGGCTCCCCGACGCCGCGGCGCTCGCCGGGCGGGCCGCGCGCTACCTCGCGACGGCCCCGTCGCCCGAAGGGGGCGCGTCGTGAGGGTCGTGCGCGCCCGAGGCGCCGAGGCCTTCGACGCGGCCGGCGCCGCGGCGCTCGCCGGGGCGCTGCGAGCGAAGCCCACCCTCGCGCTCACCCTGCCCACGGGGGGCACCCCCCGGGGCCTCTACCGCGCCCTCGCGGCGGCGCACGCGCGCGCCGAGCTCTCCCTCGAGCGCGCGAGGGTCTTCATGCTCGATGAGTACCTCGACCTCGCGACCTACCCCGAGGGCAGCTTCGCCGCCTACCTGCGCGAGCACCTCGGCGAGGTCGTCTTCAACGGGTCGACGCGGTTCCACGCGCTCGCCCCCGACGACGACCCGGCGCGCCTCGCCGCCTACGACCGGGCCCTCGACGAGGCGGGCGGGCTCGACCTCGCCGTGGTGGGGGTGGGACGCAACGGCCACGTCGGCTTCAACGAGCCCGGCTCGCCGGTGACGGCGCGCACCCGGGTCGTCGAGCTCAGCGCCGACACCCTCGAGGCGAACTTCCCCGACGTGGCGGCGGCCCGCCGTCCCCGCCGGGCCGTCACGATGGGCCTCGCCGACCTCACGAGCGCGCGCGCGGTCCTCATGCTCATCAAGGGCGAGGGCAAGTCCGGGGTCGCCCGGCGCCTCCTCGACGAGGGTGGGGTCGACCCGGCGGTGCCCGCCACCCACCTGCTCGCCCACCGCGACCTCACGATCGTGGTCGAGGCGGGACTGCTCTCCTAGAGCGGGACGCGCACGTCGACCGGGTCGGCGGTGGGCGTCGTGCGCAGCCGAAAGGCGAAGAGGTGGGGCACGAAGACCATCTCGAAGCGGTCGAAGGCGGTGCCGTTACTGGACAGCGAGGTGCCCGTGACCTCCACCACGTACGCCTCGGGGTCGAGGGCGAGGTCGGCCGCCTCCTCGGGGGTGGCCGGGCGCGCGACCAGGGTCTGCTCCTCCTGGGTCTCGGTGAGCCCGTAGTGGCGAGAGAGGACCTCGTAGAGCGAGTCGGAGGGGGCGGAGAAGACCTGGTCGAGGTCGGGGGCGAGGATCCGGGGGATGACGGCCACCTCGCGCACGGCCGGCACGTCGTCGAAGCGCCGGCGCCGCACGATCCGCCAGACCGAGGTGCCCAGGGGGATCGCGAGGTCCTTCGCCACCTCGGCGTCGGCCGCCTCCTCGCCGAGCGAGACCAGCTCGGTCGCGAGGGCCACCCCCTGGAGGGCGAGGGTCTGGCCGAGCCCGCCCAGGATGGTCGACTCGGTGCGCACGCGGGTGCTGCGCACGAAGGTGCCCCGGCCCTGGACCCGGCTCAAGGTGCCGGCCGCCACGAGCTCGGACATCGCCCGGCGCACGGTCATCAGGCTCACCCCGGCCATGGCCGCGATCTCGTTCTCCGAGGGCAGCCGGTCGCCCGGGGCCAGCTTGTTGTCGGCGATGAACTTGCGCACGAAGTCGATCGTCTTCTCGTAGAGAGTGATCGTCGCCCCCTCACTCGCTCGGTGCTGCCACCAACGCTACGCCACTAGGCGCTGAAGACGCGGCTGTAGCGAAGCCCGTCGCGCACGACCGCGACGACCTCGCCGTCGCGCACCGGCCCCTCGACGAGCCGCTCGGCCAGCCACGGGTCCTCCCCGATCCGGTAGGTGCCCGGGGCGACCTCGACGAGCGCCACCTCCTCGTCGGGCGCCTCGACCCCGCCGGGGGCGTTGAGGTAGAGCCGGCCGGCGCGCGCGACCACCCGGAACTCGGGGTACCACGGGGAGTAGCTGCGGTAGTGGCCGACGAGCGCGGGCGTGGTGGCTCGCCCCGCCGCGGGGGGGAGGGGCGAGCCGGGCGGGGAGAAGGTCGTCGGGCCGTGGGTCCAGGTGCCCTCGGCGCTCCGGTCGAGGTGGAAGGGGCGCAGCGCCGGGTGGTCGGAGACGAAGCGGCCGGTCGCGGTGCGATAGAGGGAGCCCTCTCGCCCGCGGTAGCGCACGCGCGCCCCCTCGTCGCCCGCGACGATCTCGAGCGGCTCGCCGGTGTCGCTCACGAGGGCGCCCGCGCCCTCGAGGGTCGTGCGCACCGCGGGATCGAGGTCGGGTAGGGCCGAGGGGGTCCCGGTCGCCTCGGCGACGAGCTGGGCGTGGGCGGCGCGCGCGAGCAGGTGGCTCGCGAGCGTGTCGCCGTTCGCGTTCGTGAGGACGACCACCCCGAGCCCCAGGGTGCAGTCGACGAGCAGGAAGGTCGAGTGGCCGACCATCCCCCCGCCGTGGGTCACACAGAGGTTCCCCCCGATGCGCTCGACGTTGAGCCCGAGGCCGTAGCGGCTCATCGTGACCGGGAGCGTGCCGACGGGGGTGTGGGTCGGCTCGCCGGTGGGCGCGAGGGTGGTCGTCACCCGCGCGAAGGTCGCGGGCGAGATCGCCCCCCCGGCCTCGCCCGCCGCGGCGCGCAGCAGCGCCGCCACGAGCGCCGCCATGTCGATGGCGCTCGCGGCGACGTTCCCGGCCGCCGAGTCGGTCTCGAAGTAGGTCGCCGGCGCGATCGGGTCGCCCGGCACCCAGGGCCGGTCGGGGCGGGCCGGCGCGTAGCCCGTCGCGAGGGACTCGCGGGTCCCCCAGGCGATCTCGGCGACGGCCGTCTCCATCCCGAGCGGTCCGAGCAGCCAGTCGGCCACGAGCTCGGGCAGCCGGCGCCCGGTGAGGGTGCGGGCGACCTCGCCGAGCACCAGGTAGCCGAGGTTCGAGTAGTGGAAGCGGGGCGGATCGACGTCGGCCGCCACGGTCTCGCGCGAGGCCCAGAGCTCGCCGGCGTCGTCGGCCAGGCCGTCGCTGCCCAGGGGAAGGCCCGCCGTGTGGGTCAAGAGCTCGACGACCCGCGCGCGCGCGATCGAGGGCGAGAGGCCGGCCCAGGCGAGCAGGGGCCCCACGGGGTCCTCGCCGGCGAGGCGGCCCGACTCGATGAGCCGATCGATGACGAGCGAGGTGAAGAGCTTCGAGATCGAGCCGATCTCGAAGAGCCGCGGGGCCGTCATGGGGACGGCGCGCTCGAGGTCGGCGTGGCCGAAGGCGAGCGCGTCGATCAGCCCGTCGCGGTCGGCGAGGGCGAGGACGCCCCCGGCGAGGGGGAAGTGGCGGGTCGTCGTCGCGCAGAGCGGCGCCACGCTCGCGAGGGCCCGGCGGGCGGCCTCGCGGGTGGGCCGGGTCATCCGAGGACCCCGGCGATCGTCTCGACGAGCAGGTCGACCGCGGCCACGGCCTCGGGCAGCGACACCCACTCGTCGGGGCTGTGGAAGTTGCCCCCGAGGGGGCCGAGCAGCAGGGTCGCGACGCCGGCCGACTGCATGAGGGCCGCGTCGGTCCAGGCGTTGAGCCCGACCTCGCGCAGCTCGACGCCCAGGCGTCGTCGCGCGGCCGCCTGCAGGCTCGAGAGCAGCGCCTCGTGGCCCGCCGCGCGGAAGGGCTCGCGCTCGAGGCGCACGCGCACCTCGCCGGTGAGCCCGGGCACGACCCTCGCGACCTCGTCGATCACGGCCTCGATCTCGGCCACCCGGTCGGCCAGGCGCTCGCCGGGCTGGGTGCCGATCTCGATGCCCAGCACCGCCTGGCTGGGGTAGGTGGCGTAGTCGGTGCCCCCGCGCACGGTGCCCGTGTGAAAGACGGTGGCGCCGTTTCGCGGAGTGGGCGAGACCGCCCGCTGGGCCCGGCCCCAGGCCCCGAGTCGGGTCACCACCTCGGCGAGCCCGACGATCGCGTCGACGCCGGCCTCGGGGGCCGAGCCGTGGGCCGCCCGGCCGTTCACCACCACGTCGATCCAGCCGAAGCCCTGGTGCTCGACGACGACCCGGTCGAGCGCGTCGGCCTCGAGCACGATCGCGAGGTCGAAGCGGCGCGTGGCGACGAGTCGCTCGGTGCCGAGCGAGACGCCCTCCTCGTCGGCGACGCACGCGACGGTGAGGTCGCCCGAGAGGCGCGGGCCCCTCGTCGCGAGGTGGCGCAGCGCGAGCAGCGCCACCGCGCAGCAGCCCTTGTCGTCGCTCGCCCCGAGCCCGTAGAGGCGGTCCCCGTCGCGGCGCGGCACGAGGGCCCGCTCGGGCCAGCCGGCGTAGCCGACGGTGTCGGCGTGGGCGTTGAGACAGAGCGAGGGACCCCCGCCGGTGCCCTTCAGGGTCGCGAGGAAGTTCACCCGCCCGGGCTCGATCTCGTCGAGCTCGACCTCGACCGGGAGGTCGGCCACCCAGCGGGCGAGGAACGCGGCGACGGCCGCCTCGCCGGCGCCCCCCTCGACGAGCCAGGGGGTCACCGAGTCGAGGCGCACGAGGTCGGCTATGAGCGCCTCCACCTCGGCCTCGGTGACGACGGGGGACGACGGGGTGCTCACGGGTTCTCTCCTAGGGGGAAGTGGCAGGCGACGGCGTGGCCCTCGACCGCTCGGGGGGCGGGCCCGAGGGTGGGGTCGGCGACCCGGCACGCCTCGGGCTCGCCGAGGGCGGCGTAGCGCGGACAGCGCGGGTGGAACCGGCACCCCGGGGGCACCTTCGAGGCCGAGGGGGTCTCCCCGGGCAGGATCGCGACGGGCTCGTCCGAGGAGAGCCGCTCCTCGTCGGCCGAGACCTCGAGCAGGGCCTTGGTGTAGGGGTGGGCCGGGGCCGCCACGACGTCGGTCGAGCGGCCGATCTCGACGACGCGCCCGAGGTAGAGCACGGCGATCCGGTCGGCCACCACCCAGGCCGTCGCGAGGTCGTGGGTGATGAAGAGGTAGCTCGTCCCGAGCCGGTCGCGCAGGTCCATCATGAGCCGCAGGATGCCCGCGCGAGCCGAGACGTCGAGCATCGAGACGGGCTCGTCGGCGATGACGAGCGGTGGGCGCAGCACCATCGCCGAGGCGATCGCCACGCGCTGGCGCTGGCCGCCGGAGAACTCGTGGGGGTAGCTCGCGGCGAGCCGCTCGGGCGGGGTGAGGTGCGCGAGGGTGAGCGCCTCGTTCACCCGGGCGCGCCGCTCCTCCTTGGACGGCGCGATGCCGTGGATGACGAGCGGCTCGACGACCGTGTCGTAGACGCTGCGCCGGGCGTTCAGCGAGCCGAAGGGGTCCTGGAAGATCATCTGGACCCGCTGGCGGGCCCGGCGCAGGCGGCGCCCCTTCAGGCGCGCCAGGTCCTCGCCGCCCGAGAGGATCGTCCCCGAGGTCGGCTCGATGAGGCGCATCACCGAGAGCGCGATCGTCGACTTGCCGCACCCCGACTCGCCCACCAGGGCGAGGATCTCGGCCGGGGCGATGTCGAAAGAGACCCCGTCGACGGCCCGCACGGTCGACCGGCGACGTCCGGCGAAGTGCACGACGAGGTCGCGCACCGAGAGGACCGGGCCGGTCGCCTCGGTCGGGCTCGTCGGGCTCGCGGTGACCTCGCTCACGGGCGCACCGTGAGCAGGTGGCAGCGCGCGACGTGTCCCGGGGCGACCTCGACCGTCGGGGGCGCCTCGCGCCGACAGACGTCCATCACCGAGGGGCAGCGATCGGCGAAGCGGCAGCCGACGATCCGTGTGGAGAGGTCCGGCGGGTGGCCCCCGAGGCCCTCGGCGAGGGCCCGTTCGCCGTTGAGGTCGGGGTGGGTGCTGATTAGGGCCCTCGTATAGGGGTGGGCGGCCGCGGCCGGGCGGCCTCGCCGGCCGAGCACCTCCTCGGTCGTGCCGTACTCGACGACCTGGCCGGCGTACATGACCGCGATCGTGTCACAGACCCGCTTGATCGCCGAGAGGTCGTGGGAGATCATCATCAGGCTGAGGTTGTTGGTCCGGCGCAGCGAGGCGAGCAGCGCCAGGATCTGGGCCTGGCTGATCACGTCGAGGGCCGTCGTGGGCTCGTCGGCGATGAGGAGAGCCGGCCGGCACGCCAGGGCCATCGCGATCATCGCGCGCTGGCGCATGCCGCCGGAGAACTCGTGGGGGTAGCTGCGCGCGCGGCTCGGCGAGATGCCCACCACCTCGAGCAGCTCGAGGACGCGACGGTCGGCCTCGGCGCGCGAGGTCTCGGGCTCGTGGGCGGTGATCGCCTCGCGGATCTGCTTGTCGACGCGCTGGACGGGGTTGAGGGCGTTCATCGCGCCCTGGAAGACGAGCGCCACCGAGGTCCAGCGCAGCGCCTCGAGCTCGCGCTCGGAGAGCCCCGTGAGGGTGCGCCCCT